>JBFJYB010000147.1:0-6720 GCA_041622835.1 Acidimicrobiales bacterium
CCGGCACCCGATCCCGAGCCGGCACCCGATCCCGAGCCGGCACCCGATCCCGAGCCGGACCCCGAGCCGGACCCGGCGCCCGACCCGGACCCGGCGCCCGACCCGGACCCGGCGCCCGACCCGGACCCGGCGCCCGACCCGGATCCGGACCCCGCCGATGGGCCGACGCCCGCGCAGTGGGAGCAGCTCCGGCAGTGCGAGTCGGGAGGCGACTACACCATCAACACCGGCAACGGCTTCTACGGCGCCTACCAGTTCGCCCTCGCCACCTGGGACTGGCTGGCCGGCCTCTACTTCCCCGACCTGGTGGGCGTGCTCCCCAGCGACGCGGCGCCGGCCGAACAGGACGCCATGGCCTTCCAGCTCTACGAGCTCAACGGGGCTGCGCCCTGGCCCGTCTGCGGCCAGTTCCTTCTCTGACCCGCCCGAGCGGCCGCCGCCCGGGCCGGTGATGCGGTGGCGTTGACCCCGTCGGAGACCCGACGCCTCCTCGACCGCCACGGGATCGCACCCAGCCGGGCCCTCGGCCAGAACTTCGTCGTCGATCCGAACACGATCGAGCGCGTCGTCGCGCTGGCCGCCATCGCACCCGGCGACGCCGTGATCGAGGTCGGTCCCGGCCTGGGGGCGCTGACCACCTCTCTGGCCGACGCCGGCGCCTCAGTCGTCGCCGTCGAGGTCGACGCCCACCTGCTGCCCCCGCTGCGCGAGGTGGTCGGGGACCGCGACGTCCGCATCCTGCACGCCGACGCGATGACCCTCGACTGGTCGGAGGCGGTCGGCGATCGCCGCGACTGGAAGCTGGTCGCCAACCTGCCCTACAACGTGGCCACGCCGCTGGTGCTTCGCGTGCTGGACGAGGTGCCGGCCGTTCGTGAGATGTGGGTGATGGTCCAGCGGGAAGTGGGCGAGCGCTTGGTGGCGGCCCCGGACACGCGAGCCATGGGGATCCCGTCGCTACGGGTCGCCTACTGGGCCGACGCGGAGATCGTGGCCCAGGTGCCGGCCTCGGTCTTCCATCCGCGGCCGCGGGTCGAGTCGGTCGTCGTGCAGGTCCGCCGGCGCCTGGAGCCCGCCGCCGCGTCCGATCCCGACTGGTTGTTCCGGTTGATCCGCACTGCGTTCAACGGCCGCCGCAAGATGCTCCGGCGCTCGTTGGCCGGGCTGGTCGACGCCGGCGACCTCGGCGCGGTGGGCATCCGCCCCGAGTCTCGGCCGGCAGAGCTGGCGCTCGACGACTGGGATCGGCTCGCCGGCGCGACCGATCCACCCGAGGTGGGGGCGTGACGACGCTCTACGCCCCGGCCAAGCTGACGCTGACGCTGCGGATCACCGGAGCTCGCGACGACGGCTACCACCTGATCGACGCCGAGATGGTCACCCTCGACTTCGCCGATCGGCTCGACATCGGGCTGGGCGACTCGCTCGTCGTGGTCGACGGCGACGGAGCGCGACCCGGCACGCCCGACGACCTGGTCCGGCGCGCGCTTCGCATCACCGGCCGGGTGGCCGCGATCCGGCTGTCCAAGCGGATCCCGGTGGGGGCCGGGCTGGGCGGGGGCTCGGCCGACGCGGCGGCGATCCTGCGTTGGGCCGGAGAGCTCGACCCGGCGATCGCCGCGTCGCTCGGCGCCGACGTGCCCTTCTGTGTGGTCGGGGGCCGGGCGAGGGTTCGGGGGATCGGCGAGATCGTCGAGCCGCTCCCGTTCGAGCCGAGGACGCTGACGTTGCTGACGCCGCCCTTCGGTTGCTCGACCGCCGACGTGTACCGGACCTGGGACACCATGGGCGGGCCGTCGGGGCCCCACGGCAACGACCTGGAGCTGGCCGCGCTGGCGGTCGAGCCTCGTCTGGCCGAGTGGCGCACCGCCCTCGCCGAGGTGACGGGGCTCGAGCCGCGGTTGGCGGGCAGCGGCTCGACGTGGTTCGTCGAGGGCGAGTTTCCCGGCGACGGCCGGCGGGTCGTGCACACGACGCCCGACCACGACAGCTACCAGCAGTGACGCCAGCGGAGGCCGGCGTCGCGGGTCGCTACTTGCCTTTGGCGCGGCGCTGGAAGCGGGTGCGCTTGAGCATCTTGCGATGCTTCTTCTTGCGCATGCGCTTACGGCGCTTCTTGACGAGCGATCCCATGAGGACGCAACGCTAGCGGGACCGGCCGCCGACTGCGACACCGCGCCGCCGACCTCGTCGGGCAGCTACCGGGCCTGCGGTACGGTGGGACCCGCACCGTGGCCGGTAGTTCAACTGGCAGAACGCCTGACTTTGGATCAGGAGGTTGCAGGTTCGAGACCTGCCCGGCCAGCGGAGGGTCTGCCTCACCCGGGGGATCGCGCGCTAGAACGAAGGTGTGGCTGGGCTGAGTGCGCTGGTGCTGGCGGCCGGGTCGGGGACCCGGATGCGGTCGGCGCGCCCCAAGCCGCTGCACATGTTGTGCGGCCAGCCCATGCTCGTCTACGTGCTCGACGCGGTGGCCGCCGCCAAGCCCGAGCGGGTGGTCGTGGTGGTCGGCCAGAACGTCGAGCAGGTGTCGAAGAAGCTGACCGAGGTGTCCCCCGACCTGGCCCTCGACTTCGTCGAGCAGCGCAGCCCGAGCGGCACCGGCGACGCCGCCAGCATCGGCCTCACCGGGCTCGAGGACGACCTGATCGACGACGACGACGTGCTGGTCGTCCCGGGCGACACGCCGCTGCTGCGAGCCGACACCGTCACCGCGCTCGTCGAGCACCACCGCATCACCAGCGCAGCGGCCACGCTGCTCGCCGCGACCCGGGGCGCCCGCGGCGGCTACGGAACCGTCGTCCGCGACCGCCACGGGAGGATCTCGCGGATCGGTGCGCCCGACGACGACCCGGCCGACGCCGGGACCGCCGACGAGGTGGCCGTCGGCCTCTACTGCTTCCGCCGGAGCCTGCTCGCCCCGGCCCTACGCCGGATCAGCCCCGACGATGCCAGCGGCGAGATCCGCCTCGACGAGGTGATCGCCGTCCTGCACGAGACCGGTCACCCCATCGAGGCGCTCACCGTCGCCGACCACCTCGACGTGGCCGGCGTCAACGACCGTCTGCAGCTGGCCGAGGCCGAAGCCGAGCTGCGCCGCCGCACCAACCGGCGCTGGCTGGCCGCCGGCGTGACCATGGTCGACCCCGCCCGCACCTGCATCGACGCCACCGTCGAGCTGGCCCCCGACGTCACCTTGTTCCCCGGCACGTTGCTCCAGGGCCGCACGGTCGTGGGCGAGGGGGCCGAGATCGGACCCGACAGCCACCTCGTCGACTGCGCGGTGGGCTCCGGCGCCACCGTGAGCAAGACGATGGCCCAGGACGCCGAGATCGGTCCCGGTGCGGTGGTCGGCCCCTTCGCCGTGCTCGAACCCGGCGCCCAGATCCCCCCCGGCGTCCACACCGGTCCCTTCCAGGTCTTTCGCGCCGACGACGGTGGACCCTAAGGTGAGCGCGGCGACCGCCGACCCCGCCCGACCCGACCGAACCAGGAGGCTCCCGTGGAGCTGGTGACCAAGAAACGACTGCATCTGGTGTCCGGTCGTGCCAACCTCCCGCTGGCGGTCGACATCGCCGAGCACCTCGGCGTCGAGCTGGGCGAGCCCAACATCGCCGAGTTCGCCAACGGCGAGATCCACTGTCGCTTCGACGAGTCGGTGCGGGGCACCGACGTCTTCATCATCCAGTCCCACACCGGCCACGAGCACGCGTCGATCAACGACTCCATCATCGAGCACCTCGTGATGGTCGACGCCGCCCGCCGGGCGTCGGCCAAGCGGATCACCGCCGTCTGCCCGTTCTTCGGCTACGGGCGCCAGGACCGCAAGGCCGAGGGACGCGAGCCGATCAGCGCCAAGCTGATGGCCAACGCCTTCCGCGCGGCCGGGGCCAGCCGGATGATCAGCGTCGACCTCCACTCCGGGCAGATCCAGGGCTTCTTCGACGGGCCCTGGGATCACCTCACCGCCATGCCGGTGATCGTCGACCACCTCCGTCAGCTCGGCCCCGACATCGTCATCGCCTCCCCGGACTCGGGACGGGTCAAGGTCGCCGAGCGGTACTCGCTGGCACTGGGCGCCGACCTGGCGTTCGTGCACAAGAGCCGGGTCAAGGGGGCCAAGCACATGGTCGAGGCCAAGGAGGTCATCGGCCATGTCGACGGTCGCGACTGCGTGCTGATCGACGACATGATCGACACCGGCGGCACGATCGTCGCCGCGGCCGAGGCTCTCATCGACCGGGGCGCCACGTCGGTGCGAGCCGCCACCACCCACGGCGTGTTCTCGGGCGGCGCCATCGACCAGCTCAAGAACTCCGCCATCGCCAAGATCGTGATGACCGACACCCTGCCGCTGCCACCCGAGAAGCAGATCGACAAGATCGAGGTGCTCTCGGTCTCCGGTGTCATCGCCAAGGCCATCGACGCCGTCTTCGAGGACACGTCGGTGTCGGACATCTTTGGCGGGAACAACCTGGCCTGACTGTCCCCCGGGGCCACGAGGATTCCGACGTCGGGTCGGTAGACTTGCCCGTCGGTTCACAGCCATCCACCCACCGCGGAGAGCCCCTTCATGGCTGAGCAAGTCCTCACAGCTGAAACCGGCCGGCCCCTCGGCACCCGCCCCTCGCGCCGCCTGCGCCGCGAGGGCAAGGTCCCCGGCGTGGTGTACGGCCTGGGCTCCGAGCCGGTGTCGATCTCGATCCCGCAGAGCGACCTGCGCGCCGTGCTGACCACCGAGGCCGGGCTGAACGCCCTGATCGACCTCGACGTCGACGGCGACCGCCAGCTCTCCATCGTCAGGGAGCTGCAGCGTCACCCCGTCCGCAACGACGTCATCCACGTCGACTTCATCCGGGTCGATCCCGACGCCGAGATCGAGGTCGACGTGCCGATCGTGCTCGAGGGCGAGGCCAAGGAGCTCATCGCCAACAACGGCATGGTCGACCAGGCCATGTTCAGCCTGGCGCTGTTCGCCAAGCCGGGCGCCATCCCCAACGAGCTGGTCGTCGACGTGTCGGCGCTGACCGTCGGGGACTCCGTGCGGGTCGGCGACATCGACCTGCCGGCCGGCGCCCGCACCGAGGTCGACGAGGACGACGCGGTCGCCATGGGCACCGTCACCCGGTCGACGCTCGAGGCGCTGGCCGAGGAGGAAGCGGCCGAGGCCGAAGCGCTCCTCGCGGCCGAGCTGGCCGAGGGCGAAGAGGGCGAGGCCGAAGACGGCGACGCCGGCCCCGCCGACGCCGACGCCGACGGCGACGACGACTGAGGACTCGATGGCCGCGCTCCTGCGGCGCGAACGGGACCGCACCGGGACCCCGGCCGATCTCCTCGTCGTGGGCCTGGGCAACCCGGGCGACGAGTACGAGGGGACCCGTCACAACGTCGGTCGTGAGGTCGTCGAGCTGCTGGCCGAGCGTCACGGGGGTCGGCTGCGCAAGGGACGGCACCTGGCCCTCGAGGACGAGATCCGCATCGGCGACCACCGGGTCGCGCTGGCGACGCCCGTCACCTACATGAACGAGTCGGGTCGCTCGGTTCGCGAGCTGGTGAGGCGCTTCGGGATCGACGATCTCGCGGACCTGGTGATCGTGCACGACGAGCTCGATCTCGAACCGGGTCGGATGAAGATCAAGTTCGGGGGTGGCCTGGCCGGCCACAACGGCCTGAGGTCGGTCCGCGACCACCTGCGCGACACCGAGTTCACCCGCGTCCGGATCGGGGTGGGCAAGCCGCCGAGCAGCGACCGGGGTCGCGACCACGTGCTGCGCCGGCCGAGCAGGGCGGTGCGCACCGAGCTGGACCGCGTCGTCGGCGACGCCGCCGATGCCGTCGAGGCGATCCTCGACCTCGGGCTCGACGCGGCCATGAACCGCTACAACACCGCGCCGTGACCGCGGCGCTCTCCAGCCTGCCGGCCCTGCTCGACGGTGAGCCGGCCCTCACCGCGCTCCTCGGGCGCGGCGCCCCCGCGGTCGCCATCCCCGAGCCCGCGCACGCCATCGCCCTCGCCCATCTCGCCCAGTCCTCCGAGCGTCGCCCGGTGCTGGTGGTCGTGCCGACCGACATCGAGGCGGAGCGGCTGACCAACGACCTGCGCTTGTTCTGCGGCGACGACGAGGTGGAGCGACTCCCGGCATGGGAGACGCTCCCGTTCGAGCGCATGAGCCCCAGCGTCGAGACGATGGGCCATCGGCTGCGGGTGCTGTGGCGTCTGCGGTCGCGCCCGCCTCGGCTGGTGGTCGCCTCGCTCCGCTCGGCGCTCCAGCGGCTCGGACCGTCCGACGAGTCGACCGACCCGATCGTGGTCGGGGTGGGCGACGTGCTCGACCCGCAGCACCTCGTCGCCGAGCTGGTCCGCATCGGCTATCGCCGCGACGTCCAGGTCGAGCACCGGGGCGACGTCGCCGTGAGAGGCTCCATCGTCGACGTCTTCCCTTCGACCACGACCGCCCCCGTGCGGATCGACCTCTGGGGGGACGAGGTCGACCGGCTCGGTGAGTTCTCCGTCGCCGACCAGCGCTCGCGAGCGGCTCTCGCCGAGGTGGAGATCTTCCCCTGCCGCGAGGTCCTGCCCGACGAGACGGTGCGGGCCGTCGCCGAGCAGCTCGTCGCCTCCGCTCCGTGGGGCCGCGACCAGTGGACCCGGCTCTCCGACGGCGAGTTCTTCGAGGGCATGGAGTCCTGGCTGCCGTGGGTCGTCGATCACGACCGGAC
>JBFJYB010000148.1:0-6698 GCA_041622835.1 Acidimicrobiales bacterium
CTTCGGGCGGCGACGACGCAGATGCCGCCGACGACCTTCAGCCGGCGGGGCCGGGCGACGCCGCCGACCCGAGCGGCGAGGCCCCGGGCGAGGAGCCGGGCGAGGAGCCGGGGGCCGACGATCCCAGCGCCGACGATCCCAGCGCCGACCGGCCGGCGGGCGCGCTGGAGAGCGCAGCCTGCCTGGGGTTCGACGGGTATTGCCTCGGCGTCGCCGAGCAGGACGCGGTGGCGGCCGGGACTGCTGCGTGGGGCGACGAGGAGACGGGCCCGATCTTCGAGGGCACTCCGCCCGGGCCGAGCGAGCACGTCTGGTTCCCGGCCACCGGGGCCATGGTCCAGGTCTACGCGTCGGGCGACGGTCTCGTGGACTTCATCCGGCTCTCCCAGCCGGTGGCGGCCGATCCGGTCACGCCGTGGGAGGTCTCGCTCCCGGCCGGCCTCACCATGGGGGTCGACACGCTCGACGACGTGCTCGGCACCCTCGGCCCGCCCGACCGGGCGTTCTACGGCGGCGGCGAGGGGGTCGACGTCGTCGGCCTCGAGTACCTGGTCGGCTCGGCGGCGGTCACCTACGGATACATCCAGGGGTGGGACGTGGGCTTCCTGTCCGAGTTCGACGGCCTGGCCGACGCCGCGCTGGTCGACGCCCTACGCGGGCGCGGGCTTCCGCTGCGGATGTTCATGGCTCAGACCCTCGGCGACGACGAGGCGACGCCGCCGACCGACGGGCCGTTGCCGCCGCTGGCCCTCCGGAGCTGGGGCGACGTGACGCTGTTGATGAGCCAGGCTGCGCTGGCCGACGTCGCCCAGGTCCAGCCGTCGGTCTTCAGCGAGGCCTACAGCGACGGCGAGGGCTGCGGCTACGTGATCCCGCAGAACCATCCCGGGATCGGTCTGATGATCACCGACGGCGAGGTCGTGCGCATCGACGTCTCGGACGGCTCGGTTCGCACCCTGTCGGGCATCGGCGTCGGCAGCACGGCCGACGACGTGTACGCCGCCTACGGCGACCAGATCGTCGCCAGCCCCCACCCCTACCTGGGTGACGAGGGCCAGTACCTGAGCTTCGTCCCCCGCGACGAGGCCGACGCCCAGTACCGCCTGATCTTCGAGACCGGCGACGACGTCGTCATCGCCTTCCGCACCGGAGTCATGCCCGAGGTCGACTGGATCGAGGGCTGCAGCTGACCCCCCCTGGAAGCAGGGATTTCGGGTATAGTGGGGTCACCGCCGGCAGCCGTGTGGCGCTGGACGGGAAGGAGAGCTCGATGAGCCCCAACTGCTCCGCGACGACGTCGCGCCCGACGGCACCGTCGATCCGAGGCCGCAAGGTCCGAGACGGCGCCGAACCCCTGGTCATGCTCACCGCCTACGACGCGCCAGGTGCCCGAATGGTCAGCGAGGCCGGTGCCGACCTGATCCTGGTCGGCGATTCGGTCGCCATGGTCGTGCTCGGCTACGACGACACCCTCCAGGTCACCGTCGACGACATCGCCTACCACACCGCTGCCGTCGCCCGAGCCGAGCCGAGGGCCATGATCGTCGGCGACCTGCCGTGGATGAGCTACCACGTGTCGCCGGAGGAGACGCTCGAGAACGCGGCCAAGCTGATCCGGGCCGGCGCCCAGGCCGTCAAGCTCGAGGGCGGGCGGAGCCGGCTCCCGATGGTCGAGGCGTTGATCGCGGCCGAGATCCCGGTGATGGGCCATATCGGCCTGACCCCGCAGTCGGTGCACGCCATGGGCGGGTTCAAGGTGCAGGCCAAGTCGGTCGAGGCCGCCATGGCGCTCGTCGACGACGCCAAGGCCCTGGCCCACGCCGGCTGCTTCGCGGTCGTGCTGGAGGGCGTGCCCGATCAGGTCGGACGCATCGTCACCGACGCCGTCGACGTCCCGACCATCGGCATCGGCGCCGGTCGGCACTGCGACGGCCAGGTGCTGGTGCTGCACGACGTCCTCGGGTTCGAGGACCGCTTCACCCCCAAGTTCGTGCGACGTTACGCCGAGCTCAAGCGGGCCGGAGTCGCCGCGCTCGAGCGGTATGCCGACGACGTGCGATCGGGCGCGTTTCCCTCCGACGACGAGAGCTATCACCTGAGCGAGGAGGCAGCCGACGCCCTCGGCCTCTACGGCAGCGTCGTCATCCCCTGAGCGTTTCCCGGAGCAGCGACGAGGCGGGTCCGTCGAGACACGGCCGCCGAGACTTCCGGTGGCGTCGTCGAAGTGGTCGCGGGTCGGCTCGATCTACGGGCTGTCACACCCAACTGCGACGATGGTGCAATCGGCCCGCGTAACCCGGGAACGGGCCCGTTAGCCTTGCACCCGACAATCAGACCCTGCTCCACCACCGGGTGGGGCCCCGGCGCCGGGCCGGTCCACGGGCCGAGTCCACAGTCCGAGTCCACAGGGAGGAACGCCAGCTCATGCGAGCGTACGAACTCATGGTCATCTTCGACGGTGACCTCGACGAGGAGGCTGTCGAACGGGCCCTCACCGTCGCCACCGACGCGGTCACGTCGCTCGGTGTGACCGTCGCCAGCACCGATCGGTGGGGCAAGCGCAAGTTCGCCTACGAGATCGACCACAAGCAGGACGGCTACTACGTCGTGCTCGAGCTGGTCACCGAGGGCCAGGACCTCAGTGGTTTCGAGCGGTCGCTGCGACTCGCGGACGAGGTCGTCCGCCACAAGCTCATTCGCCTCCCCGAGGGTGAGGCCACGCGCCGTGGCCTGCTCGGCGGAGAGGTCGCGCCGGCGAGCGCCGGATAGGGGAACGACACCATGGCATTCGACAACACCGTCACCGTCGTCGGGAACATCACCCGCGACCCCGAGCTGCGGTTCACGCCCGCCGGCACCGCGGTGGCCAGTTTCGGGCTGGCCTGGAACAACCGCTACACCAACCGCCAGACCGGCCAGCAGGAGGAGAAGGTCTCGTTCTTCGACGTCACCTGCTGGAGCGGGCTGGCCGAGAACGTCAGCGAGTCGCTCACCAAGGGCACGCGGGTCATCGTGTACGGCCGGCTCGACCAGCGCTCCTGGGAGACCCAGGAGGGCGAGAAGCGGTCGAAGGTCGAGCTGATCGCCGACGAGGTCGCACCCAGCCTCAAGTGGTCGACCGCCCAGGTGACCAAGAACGAGCGCCGCGGCGGAGACGACTTCGGCGGCGGCTCGGCGCGATCCGGCGGCGACGCCGGCCCGCAGTTCAACCCGGACGAGGAGCCGTTCTGATGGCCAAGTCGGCGCCCAGACGGGGCAAGAACAAGGACAACGCCCGCCGCAGCAAGAAGAAGACGAGCGTCCTCAAGCAGGAGAAGATCGAGTACATCGACTACAAGGACGTGAACCTGCTGCGTCGCTTCATGTCCGACCGGGCCAAGATCCGGGCTCGCCGGGTGTCGGGCAACGACGCGCAGCAGCAGACCGAGGTGGCCCGGGCCATCAAGAACGCACGCGAGATGGCCTTGCTCCCCTACACCAACCGGATCACCACCCAGCGAGGTGGCGGTCGCGGCCGAGGACGCGAGGGCGAGTCGGTACGGGCCGACGGGCCGCTCCCGCGCCCGACCGCGCCACCGCCGCTGGCCGGGTCCGACGAGATGCCGCTCGACGGCGAGGTCGCCCCCGAGCTCGACGTGACGGTCCTGTCGGAGCCGATTGCCGACGGCGTCGCTGCCGAGGTCGGAGCTGCCGCCGATCTCGGAGCTACCGACGTCGCCGGCGCCGACGTGCCGGTCGAGGGAGGCGAGGCGTGAAGCTCGTGCTACGCGCCGACGTCGAGGGCCTGGGCGCCAAGGGCGACATCTGCGAGGTGGCCGACGGCTACGGACGGAACTACCTGATCGCCAAGGGGTTGGCGCTGAAGGCGACGCCGGGGGCCGAACGCCAAGCCGCCGCCATGCGGCGCGGCCGCGAGCTGGCCGACGCCAAGGTGAAGGCCGACGCCGAGGCCATGGCGGCCCGCATGGCCGACCAGGTGGTGCGGATCGCGGCCAACGCCGGCGAGGGCGGCAAGCTGTTCGGCTCGGTCACCCTGGCCGACGTCGCCACCGCGGTCAGCGAGCAGGCCAACGTCGTGCTCGACCGCAAGGTGCTCGAGCTGGCCGAGCCGATCAAGACCCTCGGCAGCCACCAGGTGGTCGCCAAGGTCCATCCCGAGGTCGAGTTCTCGATCACCGTCGAGGTCCTCCCGGTCTGATCCGGGCAGCCGTCCCCAGGCGGGGCGCAGCTTTCCACACCAGATCCCCAAGGAAATCCCCTGCTCAGGGGCCATTTCCACTGCTGATCCACTGGTGATCCAGAGGCCGGGTGGGGGAGGCTGTCACCTCGCTTCCCGTGCCGCAGGCTGTCACACCCTGTCTGCACCCTGTCCCGGAGGACCATGTCTGACGTCTCACTAGCCGCCGCTCCGGTTCGGGTGCCCCCCCACAACCTGGAAGCCGAGCAGTCCCTGCTCGGGGCCATGCTGTTGACGCGAGACGCCATCAGCGACGCGGTCGACGTGGTCGCCGCCGAGCACTTCTACAAGCCGGCCCACGCCCACATCTTCGAGGCCATCTTGACCCTGTACGGCGCGGGCGAGCCGGCCGACACGGTCACGGTGGCCGACGAACTGGCCCGCGCCGGCCTGCTCGAAGCGGTTGGGGGCCAGGCGACCTTGCTGCACATCCAGACCGCCACCCCGGCGGCCACCAACGCCTCCAAGTACGCCGAGATCGTGTACGAGCACGCCGTGCTGCGACGGCTCATCGGTGTCGGCGGCGAGATCGCCGAGATCGGCTTCAGCCAGCCCGACGACGTCGTGAAGGCAGTCGACACGGCCGAGTCCAAGATGTACGAGGTGGCCCAGGGCCGGGTCGTCGACTCCACCGCCGGCATCAAGGACCTGCTCAAGGGCAACCTCGACCGGCTCGAGGAGCTCTACGCCCAGGGCGACGTCGTCACCGGCACACCCACCGGCTACGTCGACCTCGACGAGATGCTGGCCGGCTTCCAGCCCAACAACCTGATCATCGTCGGGGCCCGGCCCGCGGTCGGCAAGACCAGCTTCGCGCTCGGCGCGTTGGCCCATGCCGCGCTCGAAGCCCACCGGCCGGTGTTGTTCTTCTCGCTGGAGATGGGCCAGCTCGAGATCAGCCAGCGGATGCTGTGCTCCGAGGCCCGGGTCGATGCCACCCGGGTGCGCACCGGCCGGCTCGACGCGTCGGACTGGACCAAGATCTCCAACGGGGTCGGACGCCTGGCCGAGGCCCCGATCTGGATCGACGACAACCCCAACCTGACCATCATGGACATCCGGGGCAAGGCCCGCCGGCTCAAGAGCCGGGTCGGCGACCTCGGCATGGTGGTCGTCGACTACATCCAGCTGATGACCGGCCGCAGCACGGCCGAGAACCGCCAGGTCGAGGTGTCCGAGATCAGCCGTGGCCTGAAGATCCTGGCCCGCGAGCTCGAGTGCCCGGTCGTCGGCTTGTCGCAGCTCTCCCGCAACCTCGAACAGCGCCAGGACAAGCGCCCGATGCTGGCCGACCTCCGCGAGTCGGGTGCCATCGAGCAGGACGCCGACGTCGTGATGTTCCTGTATCGCGACGAGATCTACAACCCCGAGTCGCCCGACATCGGCACCGCCGAGGTCCACGTGGCCAAGCACCGCAACGGACCGACCGGGCTGGTGAGGCTGGCGTTCCTGCCCCACTACACCCGCTTCGCCAACATGGCCCGCAACGTGTGATGGGTCCCAGGGTGTCTAGCCTGAGGCGGTGATCGACGACCCCGAGGCCCACGTGCGCGCCACCGTCGCCCGGCTCGGGGTCGAGCACGAGGTGGTCGACTGCGATCCGGCACTGGCCGACACCGCGCTCTTCGCCGAACACTACGGCTACGCCCTCGAGGACTCGGCCAACTGCATCGTGGTCATGGGCAAGGTCGACCCACCGGTGTTCGTCGCCTGCGTGGTGCTGGCCGACACCCGTCTCGACGTCAACAAGACCGTGCGCAAGCGGCTCGGAGTCCGCAAGTGCAGCTTCGCCCCGGCCGACGCGACCCGCGAGCTCACCGGCATGGAGATCGGCGGGGTCACGCCGTTCGCGCTGCCGCCCGACCTCGACATCTGGGTCGATTCCCGGGTCATGCAGCGCGAGCGGATCGTCCTGGGCGGCGGCAGCCGCTCGTGCAAGGTCGTCGGGTCCCCGGCCCTGCTGACTGCGCTGCCCAACGTGACCGTCGTCGAGGACCTCGCGCTCCCGCTCCCAGACGGCGACCGATGAGCCCTCGTCGGATCATCATCGACACCGACCCCGGCCAGGACGACGCCATCGCCATCCTCGCCGCGCTCGGGTCGCCCGAGCTCGAGGTGGTGGGCATCACCGCGGTCGCCGGCAACGTCCCGCTGGCCCTCACCGAGGTCAACGCCAGGAAGGTGTGCGAGCTGGCCGGTCGGCCCGACGTGCCGGTCTTCGCCGGCTGCTCACGGCCCATGGTGAAGACGCTGGTCACCGCGGAGAAGGTGCACGGGCCGACCGGGCTCGACGGCCCGGATCTGCCCGAGCCGACCATGCCGCTGCAGCCCCAGCACGCCGTCGACTGGCTGGTCGAGACCCTCCTGACCGCCGAACCGGGGGAGATCACGATCTGCCCGGTCGGGCCCATGACCAACGTCGCCATGGCCATGGTCAAGGAGCCGCAGATCGTGCCCCGCA
>JBFJYB010000149.1:0-6674 GCA_041622835.1 Acidimicrobiales bacterium
GTCGTCATCGGCGCCGGGATCATCGGCGCCAACATCGGGTTCGAGCTGTCGAAGGCCGGCTACCGGACGCTGAACGTCGACAAGCTGCCGGCGGCGGGCTACGGCTCCACCGCCAACTCGTGCGCCATCATCCGCACCCACTACTCGACGTGGGCCGGGGTCGCGATGGCCTACGAGGGCATGTTCTACTGGGAGCGCTGGGCCGACTACCTCGAGGCCGACGACGAGCGGGGCCTGGCCCGGTTCGTGAAGTGCGGCGGCGTGTTCCTCGGCGACGACGACCGCTACGCCAACAAGGTGCTCCCGCTGTTCGACGAGATCGGCGTGCCCTACGAGATCTGGGATGCCGACACCTTGGCCGAGCGGATACCCGGCATCGACGTCGGCCGCCACGCACCACCCAAGCGGGTGGACGACGACGACTTCTTCGCTCCCCCGACCGAGCGCTTCGCCCACGTCGTCCACAGCCCGGCGGCCGGGTACGTGACCGATCCCCAGCTGGCCAGCCACAACCTCCAACGCGCCGCCGAGGCCAAGGGCGCGACGTTCTGGTTCGGCACCGAGGTCGCGGGCATCGGCCGCGACGGTGGTCGGGTGACCGGAGTCGAGCTGGCCGACGGCCGGTTCGTCGAAGCCCCCGTCGTGGTGAACGTGGCCGGGCCGCACTCGTTCGTGGTCAACGACATGGCCGGGCTGACCGGAACCATGAACATCACGACCAGGGCACTGCGCCACGAGGTGCACCACGTGCCGGCGCCGCCCGGGCTCGACTTCGAGGCCGACGGCTACCTCGTGGGCGACGACGACCTGGGCACGTACTTCCGGCCGGAAGTGGCCAACCACATCCTCGTGGGCAGCCAGGACCCCGACTGCGACCCGCAGGTCTGGGTCACCGATCCCGACGAGTACGACCGCCAGATCAGCCACGACCAGTGGGAGAACCAGGTGATGCGCCTGGCGCGGCGGCTGCCGACGCTCGGGGTCCCGTCCACGAAGAAGGGGGTGGTCGACCTGTACGACGTCAGCGACGACTGGATCCCCATCTACGACCGCACCGATCTCGACGGCTTCTACGTCGCCATCGGCTCGAGCGGGAACCAGTTCAAGAACTGCGCGGTGGCCGGGCACTGCATGGCCCGGCTCATCGAGGCCGTCGAGGGCGGCCACGATCACGACGCCGACCCGGTGACGGTCACGGGGGTCCACACCGGGCTCGAGCTCGACCTCGGCGCCTACAGTCGGAACCGCCAGATCAACGCCGACTCGAGCTTCAGCGTCCTCGGCTGACCCACCCCGTGAGCAGGTCGTCGAGGTCGGCGTCGACAGCGACCTCGCTCCCGGCGTGCGACTCCAGGGTGGCCACCTGGTCGCGCACCGCGGCCGCCACCGACCGCAGGGCGTCCTCGGGGTCGAGCTTCTCGGCCCGGGCGACCAGCACCGCCGCCAGCAGCATCCGGCCCAGGGCGACCTCCGACGGCTGCTCGAGCAGGTCGTCCACCGCCGCCCGGAGGTGGCCGGGAGGCTCCGGCACCCGCAGCCCGATGCCGGTGGCCTTCTTCAGGACCTTGGCCGCGAACGGGAGGGCCGGAAGCCCGGCCGGGATGCCGTCGAGGGCCGAGTCGCGGCCCTTCTCGGCCCGCTTCAGCTGCTCCCAGTTGTGGATGACCTGATCGGTGCCGTCGACCTCGACGTCGGCGAACACGTGAGGGTGCCGGTAGCGCAGCTTGTCGTGGATGCCGCGAGCGACGTCGGCGAGGGTGAACGCCCCCTCGCCGGCCGCGATCACGCTGTGGAAGGTGACCTGGAAGAGCAGGTCGCCCAGCTCCTCCTCCAGATCGGCCAGCGTCTCGGCGTCGGGCTGGTCGCCGGGCCCGAGCCGGTCGAGCACCTCGAGCACCTCGTAGGTCTCCTCGAGCAGATGGTGGCGCAGCGTGTAGTGGGTCTGCTGTCGGTCCCACGGGCACTCGGTCCGCAGGGTCGCGACCAGCTCGGCGAACCGCTGCACCTCCGAGGCGACCGGCGCCGTGAGGGTCGGTACGAAGATCGACGTCAGGTGGTCGGCCTGCACGTCGCGGTCGAGGTCGGACCACCGCACCTCGGTGATCCGCTCGTCGGGGAGGCCGAGTCGCTGCAACACCACGGCGCCGAGGTCCCCGGGCTCGTCGACGGCCAGCTTGACGTCGGAGAGCACCCGCTGGTTGTGACAATGGGCGACGAGCAGCGGCCCCCGCTCCCCCGCGGCGTCGACCGCGAAGGTGTGGCCGTCGACGAGGCGCACCCCGGCCTCCACCGGATCGATGCCCAGCCGGGTCCACGCCACGTCGAGGAACGACATGGCCGGCCGCACCTCGACCTCGAGGTCGGGATCGACGTCGGCCCGCTCCCGGAGGTGCTGCACGCTGCGCTCGAGGACCAGAGGCGACCCGGGCACGGCGTAGAGGACCTCGCTGTCCGCGGCGGCCTGGACGAGCCGCTCGGCGATGGTCCGGTACACCTCCTCGAAGGTGTCGGCTGCGTCGTACACGTCGTCGAACGACTCCGCCCCCGGCACCGCCACCGCAGCCGGGTGACCGACGGTGCGGAGGAACCGGCGCGGGTGGGCCGCGATGGCCTCGACGGTGTCGCCGGTCAGCAGCTCGGGACCGGCCGGGCCCAGCCCGACCACGACGATCCGGCCCACGTCGTCCTAGGGCCTGTCGGGCGCCACGACCTGGAGCCGGCTCGGGTCCCAGCGGCCGAAGCGGGCATCGACGTCGACGTCGGCCAGCAGCAACGGGAACAGGCTGCGGTTGCTGTCGATGATCTCCTGGAGCCGGGCGTCGACCGCCTCGAAGCTCGGGCCGCCGACCCGACTGACGAGGATCACGTGGAAGCCGAACTGGCTCTCGACCGGACCGACGATCTCGCCGTCGCCGGCCGCGTAGGCCGCCTCCTCGAACTCCGGCACGAAGCTGCCCCGAGGGGCGCAGCCGAGGTCACCGCCGTCGGGTCCGGTCGGCCCGGTCGAGCGGCGTCGGGCCACGTCGGCGAAATCGGCGCCGGCGTCGAGCTCGGCGAGGGTGGCGACCGCATCGGCCTCGGTGTCGTGGAGGATGTGGCTTGCGCACAGCTCCTCGCCGAGGATGTTGGCCCACAGCTCGGGGTTGCGCTCGTAGGCGGCCTGGCGATCGGCGGCCGAGACCTCGACGTCGGCCAGCGCCGGGTCCACGAGCTGCTGCTTGGCGATCAGCTCGCCGATGAGCGGAGCCAGCGCCAGCTGGCCGGGCCCGAGCTGGCCGCGGACCTCCTCGGTGCGGGCCTCGACGTCCTCGGCGCCGACGGTGACTCCCAGCTCGTCCAGGGCGTCGTCGAGCACGCTGAGCTGGGCCTCGATGTTCAAGACGTCGGCGACGTACGCCGCGGCGTAGTTGCCGCCCGGTCGGACGAGGTCGGTGGTGTCGACCCCTGCGTCACGGGCCGCCTGCTCGAGCGCGGCGAGCTGGTCGAAGAGGTCGGAGCGGCTGAGGGTCCTGCCGTCGACGTCCAGGGCCGGGGACGAAGCGCCGCACGACACCGCCGCCAGAGCGGCTGCGAGGACGAGGAACGTGAGCCGCTTCACCGGCGAGAGCTTGCCAGCTCGGTCCAGCGGCCAGCCAGTCACGCGCCGCGGGGTCACGCCGACACCGGCTCCTCGGACGGGATCAGGTCGCGGAGGATCTCCGTGATGATCTGCGGCGCCTCGGCGGCCGACGGCAGCGCGAGCTGGAGTCGGCCGGTCTCCTCCCGGTAGCTCGACTTCGGGTACAGCCGCTCGAGCCGGACCGCCTTGCTGGCCCGCAGGTGCACCGGCGACAGCCGCGCGATCCAGCTCGGTCCGCCGAGACCCGGGCCCTTGACCACCGTCAGCTCGTCGACGCCGACCCGCAGGCACTCGACCCGGAGCTCGGCAACCCCCAGCAGCGCCAGCGCCGGCTCGGGGATCGGGCCGTACCGGTCCTCCCATTCGTTGCGCACGTCGGCCAGCTCGGCCTCGCTGGTGATGGCGGCGAGCCTCCGGTAGGCCTCGAGGCGCAGCGACTCGCGAGGCACGTAGGCGGCCGGCAGGTGAGCGTCGACCGGCAGCTCGAGGTTGACCTCGGGGATCTCCTCGGGTACCTCGCCCTTGAGCTCGGCGACCGCCTCGGTGACCAGTTGGCAGTACAGGTCGTAGCCGACTGCCGCGATGTGACCCGACTGGCCGACGCCCAGCAGGTTTCCGGCGCCCCGGATCTCGAGGTCTCGCATGGCGATCTTGAAGCCCGAGCCGAGGTCGGTCGACTCGCCGATGGTCTTCAGCCGCTCGTAGGCCTCCTCGGTCAGCACCCGGTCGGGCGGCGTGAAGAGGTAGGCGTAGGCCCGGCTGCCGGACCGGCCGACCCGGCCGCGCAGCTGGTGGAGCTGGCCGAGGCCCATGAGGTCGGCCCGGTCGACCACGAGGGTGTTGACCGTCGGCATGTCGATGCCCGACTCGATGATGGTGGTGCACACGAGCACGTCGTGCTCGCCCTCCCAGAACTCGAGCACGATTCGCTCCAACTGGGCCTCGTCCATCTGGCCGTGGGCCACCGCGACCCTGGCCTCGGGCACCAGGCGGCGGAGGTCGTCGGCGACGAGGTCGATGTCCATCACCCGGTTGTGGACGAAGAAGGCCTGACCGTCGCGCAGCAGCTCGCGACGGATCGCTTCGGTGGCGGCCCGCTCGTCGAACTCGCCCACGTAGGTGAGGATCGGCTGCCGCTCGGCCGGAGGCGTGTTCAAGATCGTGAGGTCCCGGATGCCGGTCAGGCTCATCTCGAGCGTGCGTGGGATCGGGGTGGCGGTGAGGGTCAGGACGTCGATGTCGGTCTTCAACGCCTTGATGGCCTCCTTGTGGGTCACGCCGAAGCGCTGCTCCTCGTCGACGACGAGCAGCCCGAGGTCGCGGAACCGGACGTCGGCCGACAGCATGCGGTGGGTGCCGATCACCACGTCGACGTCGCCCACCTCGATGCCGGTGAGGGTGGTCCTGGCCTGGCCGGGGGTCAGGAACCGGCTCAGCGCCTCGACCCGGATCGGATACGGCGCCAGCCGCTCGGCGAAGGTCTGGTGGTGCTGCTGGGCCAGCAGGGTGGTCGGCACCAGCACCGCGACCTGTTTGCCGTCCTGCACGGCCTTGAACGCGGCTCGGAGCGCGATCTCGGTCTTGCCGAAGCCGACGTCGCCGCAGACCAGACGGTCCATGGGCCGGCGCGCCTCCATGTCGGCCTTGACCGCCTCGATGGCGGCGAGCTGGTCCGGGGTCTCCTGGTACGGGAAGGCCGCCTCGAGCTCGGCCTGCCACGGGGTGTCGGCCGCGAAGGCGTGGCCCACGGTGTTGGCTCGGCGCTGGTAGAGCACCACGAGCTCCTGGGCGATCTCCTGCACGGCGGCGCGGACCTTGCCCTTGGCCTTCTGCCAGTCGGACCCGCCCATCCGGTTCAGCCGTGGCGTCTCGCCGCCGGTGTAGTGGCGGACGGTGTCGATCTGGTCGGTCGGGACGTAGAGCTTGTCGTCGCCCCGGTACTCGAGCAGCAGGTAGTCGCGCTCGCTCCCACCGATGGCGCGGGTGACCATGCCGGCATAGCGCGCCACGCCGTGCTGGCGATGCACCACGTGGTCGCCGGGCTCGAGATCGTCGAAGAAGCGCTGGGCGTCGCCCCGCGGTCGGCGCGGCGGACGATGGGTGCGCCGGCGACCGGTGAGGTCGCTCTCCCCGATCACCGCCAGACCGGGTTCGGGCAGCACGACCGACCGCTCGATCCCGGCGATGACGATCCGGCCGCCCGGTTCCACGAGATCGGGACCGCCGTCGACCGGCGTCAGCTCGACCCCGTGATCGGCGATGTTGGCCGCCAGCCGCCCGGCCGACCCGGCGCCGTCGGCCCCGACCACCACCCGGTACCCGGATGCGAGCAGCGAGGCGATGCGACCGACCGGGCCGTCGTCACCGGTGGTCTCGCCGCGTCCGCGTACGTCCCAGCCGCTGGCCGCCATCACCGGCATGTCGGGTCCCTCGGCGGTGGCGGTGATGGCCCACACCGGCACCTCGGACCGCTCCAGCAGGTCGTCGAGCGGGACGTGCAGCCGTGGAAAGTCGTGGTGCTCGTCGTCGTCGACCGCGCCCCAGGTCCGGGCGAGGGTGTCGGCCAGGTCGGACTCCTCGGCGATGATTTCGATTGCCCGGGCCCGCAGCCGCGACGGCTCGATCAGCACCACCTGCGCGTCGGCGTCGAGCGCCGCGACGACGGTCCGGTCGTGATCGACGACCCACGGCAGCCAGGACTCCATGCCCTCGAAGAACTCGCCGTCGGAGAGCCGGGTCCACTGGTCGCGGCCCCACGGAGCGGAGGCGACGAGCCGCTCGGCGACGGCCCGCACCGTCTCGTCGGGGAGGACCTCACGGCAGGGGAAGATCTCCACCTCGGCGAGAGCCGCTCGCGAACGCTGGTCGGCGACGGAGAACTCGCCGAGCCGGTCGACCTCGTCCCCCCAGAGGTCGATCCGCACGGGAGCGGTCGTGGTCGACGGGAAGACGTCGACGATGGAGCCTCGCACGGCGACGTCGCCCCGGTGCTCGACCTGGACGTCGCGGCGATAGCCGATCTCGACCAGCTCGGCGACGAGGTGCTGCGGGTCGA
>JBFJYB010000150.1:0-6628 GCA_041622835.1 Acidimicrobiales bacterium
GTCGGCCGCGGCCCGGACCTGGTCGATCCAGCCGTCGTGGTTGCCCATCAGCCCCGCCACCTTCTTGCCCAGCGCGACCATGCAGGCGCCGGTGAGGGTGGCCAGGTCGACGATGGCGTCGGGCTTGGCTGCGGAGGCCACCGAGAGCGCGTCGGCGAGGATCAAACGACCCTCGGCGTCGGTGTTCAGCACCTCGACGGTCTTGCCGTTGCGGATGGTCAACACGTCGCCGGGCCGGGACGCGTCGCCGCCCAGCATGTTGTCGGTCATCGGGAGGTAGGCGACCACCTTGGCCGTGGGCGCCACCGCCGGCAGCGCCGACATGGCGGCGATCACCGCCGCGGCGCCGGCCATGTCGCACTTCATCGTCATCATGCCCTGGCTGTTCTTGATCGACAGGCCACCCGCATCGAAGGTGATGCCCTTGCCCACCAGCGCCAGGAACCCCGTGCGCCGGCCCTTGGGCTGGTAGGTGATCTGCACGAACCTCGGCTGCTGGGTCGACCCGCGGTTCACGCCGAGGACCCCGCCGAGCTTGGCCCGCTTGATGGCGGCCAGGTCCATCACCTCGACCTTCAGTCCCGCCTTCTTGGCCATGGTGCTCGCCGCCCTCGCCAGCACCGGCGGGGTCAGCTCGCCGCCGGGGCGGTTGACGAGGTCGCGGGCCGCGCAGGTGGCCTCGCCGACGGCAGCCCCGACGTCGAGAGCGGCCTGCACCTTCTTGCCGCCCGTGGCGACCACCGCCACCGACTGCAGCCGGTGGGGCTCGGGATCGGTCTTGAGATCGGTGAACTGGTAGGCCCCCAGCACGATGCCCTCGGCCAGGGCCTGGGCGGCCGCGGCGCGATCGATGCCGTCGGGCAGCTCGACCAGGCCCGAGACCGACGCCCGCTCGACGCGCTTGGCCGCCCGGGCCAGCCCGGCACCGGCTCGACGCACCGCAGCGGTGTCGACGCCGTCGCGCGATCCCACGCCGACGACGGCTGTGGGGCGGCCACTGCCCGAGACGATCATGGTCTGCCCGACCTTCGCCTCGAACCCGCGTGAATCGAGCACGTCCCAGTCGAGATCGTGAGGCCGATCCTCGACGTCGTCGGAGCACATGAGGATGGCGTGCAGCTCGGACCTGGCCGGCGTGCTGCGGGCGAGGGTGATCGTGGGCGCCAAGGGAATGGCCTCCTGGGTCAGTCGGTGGGGGTACGGGTGGGAAGCGGCTCGCCCTCCTGCCAACGGGCCAGGGCCCACAGCAGATCGGAGAGCCGGTTGAGGTAGGGAACGGCGTGGGAGCCGTCGGCGGCGGCGGCGAGGACGACCCGCTCGGCCCGGCGCACCGCCGTCCGGGCCACGTCGAGGTTGGCCGACAGGCGGTTCTGGCCCGGGACCACGAACTCGGTCGGCATGTCGAAGCGGCCCGACACGTCGTCGATGAGCCGCTCGAGCGCCTCGACCATCGCCGGGCCGACGAGGCTCTCTCCTTCCACCGCCTGGTCGCGCCTGGACGGGTTGGCCGCCAGCTCGGCCATCAGCACCCAGAGCTCGCGCTCGATCCGAACCAGCAGGTCGTCGAGCTCGGAGCCGCGCTCGGTCTCGGCCCGGGCGACGCCGATGGCGGCCTGGGCCTCGTCGACCGCGCCGTAGGCCTCGGGCAGCTCGGAGTCCTTGCGGACCCGGCCGCCGTACAGGAGCCCGGTCGTGCCGTCGTCGCCCTTCCGGGTGTAGATCTTCACGGCGGTCACGCTACCGGCCCGGCCCCGGCACCGAACCGGCGGAATCCCACGTGACACGCCAGCAGCGCCCGTAGCCTGGTCCGATGGAGACGTACGTAGAGGCGGCCCGACGGCGGGTGCTGGTCGTCGACGGCGCCTTCGGTACCGGCATCCAGGAGCGCGGGCTCGGACCCGACGACTTCGGAGGTCCGGCGCTCGAGGGTTGCAACGAGATCCTCTGCGTCACCCGGCCCGACGTGATCGCCGACCTCCACCGCAGCTACCTGGACGTCGGCGTCGACGTCATCGAGACCGCCACCTTCGGTGCCTTCGCCGTGCCACTGGCCGAGTACGACATCGCCCACCGGGCCCACGAGATCAACCTGGCCGCCGCCCGCATCGCTCGGGAGGCGGTGGCCGGCTATCAGTCGGCCGACCGGCCGCGGTGGGTCGCCGGGTCGATCGGACCGGGCACCAAGTTCGCCTCGCTGGGCCAGATCACCTTCGCCGAGCTGCGCGACGCCTACGAGGTCCAGGCCCGGGGCCTGCTCGAGGGCGGGGTCGACCTGTTCCTGATCGAGACCATGTTCGACCTGCTCGGCGCCAAGGCGGCGATGGCCGGCTGCCGCCGGGCCATGGCCGCGCTCGGACGCGAGCTGCCGCTGCAGGTCCAGGTGACCATCGAGCTCACCGGCCGGATGCTCCCCGGCACCGAGATCGGCGCCGCCCTGGCCGCCCTCGACGCCATGCGGCCCGACGTGATCGGCATCAACTGCGCGACCGGCCCGGGCGAGATGAGCGAGCATCTGCGCCACCTGTCGCACCATTCGCGCCTGCCGATCGCGTGCATCCCGAACGCCGGCATGCCGAGCGTCGTCGACGGACACATGCACTACGACCTCACCCCCGACCAGCTCGCCAGCTACCACGAGCGCTTCGTCACCGAGCTCGGCGTCACCGTCGTCGGAGGCTGCTGCGGGACCACCCCGGCCCACCTCGAGGCCGTCGTCGACCGCTGCCGCGACCTCACGCCGGCCCCCCGCGAGGCCAGCCACGAGCCGGGAGCGACGTCGATCTACAGCTTCGTCCCGTTCCACCAGGACACGTCGTTCCTGATCATCGGCGAACGGACCAACGCCAACGGATCGAAGAAGTTCCGCGACGCGATGCTCGAGGGCGACCTCGACACCTGTCTCCAGGTGGCACGCGACCAGGTGAAGGAAGGGGCCCACGTCCTCGACGTGTGCGTCGACTACGTCGGGCGAGACGGTCGCGACGACATGGACCAGATGGTCCGGCGGTTCGCCACCCAGGTCAGCGCGCCGCTCGTCCTCGACTCGACCGAGCCGCCGGTCATGGAGGCCGGCCTCCAGTGGATCGGCGGCCGGGCCATCCTCAACTCGGCCAACCTCGAGGACGGCGAGGGCGAGGGCTCGCGGATCGACCGCGTGTTCACGCTGGCCCGCGAGTACGGCGCCGCGGTGATCTGCCTGTTGATCGACGAGGAGGGCCAGGCTCGCGACGTCGAGTGGAAGATGCGCATCGCCCACCGGATCCACGCCCTCGCCGTCGAGGAGTACGGGCTCGAGCCGAACGACCTGATCTTCGATGCGCTGACGTTCCCGCTGTCCACCGGCGACGACGATCTGCGCGGCGACGCCATCGCCACCATCGAGGCGATCAAGCAGATCAAACAGGAGCTGCCGGGCACGTTCACGACGCTCGGCGTCTCGAACGTGTCGTTCGGGCTGAAGCCGGCGGCCCGGCACGTGCTCAACTCGGTGTTCCTGCACGAGTGCGTGCAGGCCGGGCTCGACTCGGCCATCGTCCACGCCGGCCGGATCCTGCCGTTGAGCCGTGTACCCGACGAGCAGCGCCAGGTCTGCCTCGACCTCGTGTACGACCGGAGGGGCACCCAGGGCGGGTCCGGCGACGATCCCGACTACGACCCGCTCCAGGCGCTGATGGCCCTGTTCGAGGACGTCCAGCTCGCCACGGTCGAACGCGAGGACCGCAGCGACTGGTCGGTCGAGGAGCGCCTGTCGCAGCGGATCATCGACGGCGAGCGCGAGGGGCTCTCCGACGACCTCGACGAGGCGCTCGCCAGCGGCACGCCGGCGCTCGACATCGTCAACGACACGTTGCTCGCCGGCATGAAGGTCGTCGGCGACCTGTTCGCGTCGGGCGAGATGCAGCTGCCGTTCGTGCTGCAGTCGGCCGAGACCATGAAGCAGGCGGTCGGCTACCTCGAGCCGCACATGGAGCGGGTCGAGGAATCCACCGCCAAGGGCCGCATCGTGCTGGCCACCGTGAAGGGCGATGTCCACGACATCGGCAAGAACCTGGTCGACATCATCCTCACCAACAACGGCTACGAGGTCCACAACCTGGGCATCAAGGTGGCGATCGGCGAGATGATCGAGACCGCGCTCGAGGTGGACGCCCACGCCATCGGCATGAGCGGCCTGCTCGTGAAGAGCACCCTGATCATGCGGGACAACCTGGTCGAGCTCAACGATCGAGGCCTGGCCGACCTGCCGGTGCTGTTGGGCGGAGCCGCCCTCACCCGCAGCTACGTCGAGAAGGACCTGCGCGGCGTCTACAAGGGCCGGCTCTTCTACGGCAAGGACGCCTTCGAGGGCCTGCGGGTGATGGACCGCCTCGGCGAGCTCCGACGGACGGGAGAGGAGGACCCCGACTTCGGTCGGGTCCCGACCGGGCGGCAGCTGCCGAGCCGGACCACGGTCTCCGAGCCGGCCGGCGACGTCCCGGCCCGCTCGCCCGAGGTCCAGACCGACAACGTCGTGTTCGAACCGCCCTTCGTCGGGAGCAAGGTGGTCAAGGGCATCCCGCTGGCCGAGATCGCGACCTACGTCAACGAGACCGCCCTGTTCCGCAACCAGTGGCAGTACCGCCCCGTCGACGACGAGACCGACGACGAGTTCAAGGCGCGCATCCGCGCGGTGTTCCGGAGCCAGCTCGACCTGGCGGTAGCCGACGACATCCTGGTGCCCCAGGTGGTCTACGGCTACTTCCCCGTCAACGGCGACGGCACCGACCTGGTGGTGTGGGCCGACGTCGACCGCTCGAGCGAGCTGGCCCGGTTCCACTACCCGCGGCAGTCGAAGGAGCCGTGGCTGTGCATCGCGGACTTCTTCCGTCCGATCGACGGCAACGAGGTCGACTACGCCGCGTTCCACATCGTGACCATGGGCGAGCGGGTGTCGGAGGAGACTGCGGCGCTGTTCGCGGCCGATCGCTACCAGGACTACCTGCTGCTCCACGGGCTCGGCGTCGAGATGGCCGAGGCGCTGGCCGAGTACTGGCACCACCGGATCCGCACCGAGTGGGGGTTCGTCGACGAGGACGGTCCCACCCTGCAGGGGCTGTTCCGCCAGCAGTACCGGGGTGGCCGCTACTCGTGGGGCTACCCGGCGTGCCCGGACCTGGCCGACAACGTCACGGTGGCCCAGCTCCTGGGCGCCGAGCGGCTGGGCATCGAGGTGTCGGAGGAGACCGGCTTCCAGTACCAGCCCGAGCAGACCACCTCGGCCATCATCTGCCACCATCCCCGCGCCAAGTACTTCGTGGCGCGCTAGCCCGGGGGCCCCGGGCCCGCGGGCCGGTCAGCCCTGGTCCGCCGCCGGCTGGGGCAGCTCCTGCTCGAGGGTGAGCACCGGCTCGAAGAGGTCACCGTGCTCGTCGATGCGGCTCAGCACCATCGGGGCGGTGAAGGTCAGCGGCTCGCCGCCGGCCGCGTCGTCGACCTCGTCCCACGAGACCGGGGTCGACACCGTGGGCTCCGGTCGGGCCCGAAGCGAGTACGGCGCGATGGTGGTCTTGTGCCGGGAGTTCTGGCTCCAGTCGATGAACACCTTGCCCGGCCGCGCCGCCTTGGCCATCACGCTGGTCACTCCTCTCGGGTCGCGCTGCTCGAGCAGCTGGGCCACCGCCAGCGCGAACGACGATGCGTGGTCGTGGGTGTGGGTGCGGTTCAGCGGGACGTAGACCTGGAGGCCCTTCGACCCCGACGTCTTGGCCCACGACTCCAGCCCGACGTCGCTCAGGAGGTCGCGGATCTCGCCCGCCACCTGGCAGCACTCGACGATGGTCGCCGGCTTGCCGGGGTCGAGGTCGAACACGACCATGGTCGGCGTGTCGACGTCGTCGGCTCTGGCCATCGGCGCATGGACCTCGAGCGCAGCCATGTTGGCGGCCCAGACCAGTGCCGCGGTCTCGGCGAGCAGGCAGTAGCCGATCGGGCCACCCCGGTCGCCCGGGCCCGGCGCCGCCTCGAGCCAGGACGGCCGGTGCGAGGGGCAGCGCTTCTCGAAGAACCCGGACGCCTCGACCCCGTCGGGGAAGCGGCGCAGGGTCACGCCGCGATCGCCGATGTGCGGCACCATGACCTCGGCGACCCTGGCGTAGTAGTCGATGACCTCGGCCTTGGTGAAGCCGGTGGCGGGGTACAGAACCTTGTCCAGGTTCGACAGCGAGAGCACCCGACCCGCCACCCGCGCCTCGACCCGCTCAGCCACGAGCTCGGCCGGCTCCTATGCGGTCTTGCGCTTGGCGGGCTTCTTGGCCGGCTTCTGGGCCTTCGAGCCGGACTTCGCCTTGGCCGCGCCGGCCGAGGGGTGGCGCTTCCTCGACTTCTTGGCCTCGGCCACGCTCTGCTCGAGGGCGGCCATCAGGTCGATCACGGTGTCGGCAGCCGGTGCGGCCGGGGCGACCACCGGCTGCTCCTGACCGGCGGCCTTCGCCTCGACCAGCTCCAGCACCCGCTGGCGGTACCCGTCCTCGTGCTGTTCGGGTTGGAACTCCTCGGTCAGCGAGTCGATGAGCTGCCGAGCCATCTCGAGCTCCTTCTTGCTGACCTCGACCGAGTCGAGCGCCTCCACGCCCTCGAGCTCTGACGCCGA
>JBFJYB010000151.1:0-6604 GCA_041622835.1 Acidimicrobiales bacterium
CTGATCATCACCGGCGGCTACAACGTGTACCCCCGCGAGGTCGAGGACGCGATCACCGAGCTCCCCGACGTGGCCGAGGCGGCCGTCGCCGGTCAGCCCTCGGAGGAGTGGGGGGAGGAGGTGGCCGCCTACCTCGTGCTCGAACCCGGCGCCGAGCGCGCCGAGGTCGCGTCCGACCGTATCCGCGACCGCCTCGCCGACCGGCTCGCGCCCTACAAGCTGCCCCGCCGGGTCGAGGTGGTCGAGCGGCTCCCGAGGAACGCCATGGGCAAGCTCGAGCGTCACCGGCTCGGTCAGGGGTCGACCGGGCGGCGCCGAACCACCTAGTGCCCCGACCGTGGAGGTTTGCGCGGGTGAGGCGCTGCGTCGGTGTCAGCCGGCAAGGCGCGGCGACGACGGCGTAGCCTTGCCCTACGGTGAGGAGCCGGAACGCAGCCGGGGGCGACGAAGTGGTGTCACAACCGTGCGAACGTTGGCGGTCGGGGCACTAGAACAAGGCGATGGACACCGAGCGCCTGTACCTCACCGACAGCTACCTCCAGAACTTCGAGGCCGAGGTCGTGGCCAGCGAGGACGGCGCGGTGGCGCTCGATCGGACCGCCTTCTACCCGACCGGCGGCGGCCAGCCCCACGACCTCGGCGAGCTCCGCACCGGGTCGCAGCGCTGGAGCGTCACCGACGTTCGCAGCGCCGGGCCCACCGTGTGGCACACCGTCGGCGGCGACCCACCCTCCGCGGGGACCACCGTCGAGGGCGCCATCGACTGGGAGCGGCGCCACCGGCTGATGCGCACCCACACTGCGCTGCACATCCTCTGTGGGGTGGTCTGGAACGAGTGGGGCGTCGTGGTCACCGGCGGGAACATGGAGCCCCTCTCGGCGCGCATGGACTTCGAGTTCGACCCGCTGCCGGACGGCTTCGCGGCCCGCGTCGAGGAGCTGGTGAACGACGAGATCGCGGCCGACCGGCCGATCGAGGTGTCCACTCTCCCTCGCGAGCAGGCGCTCGCCGACGACGACCTGATCCGGACCAAGGTCAACCTGATCCCAGAGTCGGTGCGGGACATCCGCGTCGTCGACATCGTCGGGCTCGACAAGCAGGCCGACGGCGGCACGCACCTGCGTTCGACGGCGGACGTCGGTCGCTTCGAGGTGGTCAAGACCGAGTCGAAGGGCAAGGGCAACAAACGGGTCCGCATCGCCCTGCACTGAAGTCCGCCGGGGCGGGCGACCGTGGGTCCTATCCTGCGACCATGGCCAGCACGTTCGGTGAGGTGTTCCGCGTCAGCACCTGGGGCGAGTCCCATGGCGGCGGCATCGGTGCGGTCGTCGACGGCTGTCCTCCGCGCCTCGCGCTGACCGCCGACGAGATCCAGCGCGATCTCGACCGGCGCCGACCCGGTCAGAGCCGCATCACGACCCAGCGGGACGAGGCCGACCGGGTCGAGGTGCTGTCGGGGCTGTTCGAGGGCCGCACCCTGGGCACGCCGATCGGCCTGCTCGTGCGCAACACCGACGCCCGACCCGGCGCCTACGACGAGATGAAGGACGTCTACCGCCCCTCGCATGCCGACTACACGACCGAGGCCAAGTACGGCGTCCGCAATTGGCAGGGCGGCGGCCGGGCCAGCGCCCGCGAGACCATCGGGCGGGTGGCAGCCGGCGCCATCGCCCGCAAGCTGCTCCACACCGCGGAAGGGGTCGAGGTCCTCGGATGGGTGCAGCGCGTCCGTAACATCGAGACCCCCGTCGACCCCGATGCCGTGACCGTCGACCAGGTCGAGGCCTCCCCCACCCGCTGCCCCGACCCCGCGGCGGCCGAGGCCATGATCTCGGCGATCGAAGCGGCGCGAGCCGACGGCGACTCCCTCGGCGGTGTCGTCGAGTGCGTCGCACGCGGCGTGCCCCCCGGTCTCGGAGAGCCGGTGTTCGACAAGCTCGAGGCCGATCTGGCCAAGGCGGTGCTGTCGTTGCCGGCCGCGAAGGGGTTCGAGATCGGGAGCGGGTTCGCCGGCACCCGGCTCACCGGCCGCGAGCACAACGACCCCTTCGTCCCGGGCGCCGACGGTCCCCGGACCGCCACCAACCGGTCGGGCGGCGTCCAGGGCGGCGTGAGCAACGGGGAGAACGTCGTGATCCGGGTCGCCTTCAAGCCCACCGCCACGATCAGCAGCGAGCAGCAGACGGTCGACTCGTCCGGCCAGGCCGTCACCCTCGCCGCCCGGGGTCGCCACGACCCGTGCGTGCTCCCCCGCGCCGTGCCCATGGTCGAGGCCATGGTGTGCCTGGTCCTGGCCGACCACTGGCTGAGGCAACGCACCGTCGACGTGCTGCCGGAACTGTGACCGGGGTGGGGTGAGGTGGCTCAGTCGGGCAGCAGCAGCCGGCCGGCCTCGTCGACGTACTTCCACTCGTCCTGGAAGTCGGCGTTCTCCCACGAGCCCAGCCCCGGGTAGAAGACCCGACCGGGCCCGTGCGGGTTCAGGTCGTCGCCGTTCCACCGTGGGTCGGGCTCCTCGCCGGCGACGAGGTAGCGGCTGTCGGTCGACAGGCGGCAGCGCCGCTGCGGCGAGTCGTTGTCGAAGGCGCCGTGCACCACGCTCATGGCGAAGATGAGCACGTCACCCGGCTCGAAGGTGGCGGTCAGCCAACGGCGGCCGTAGCGATCCTGGACCGCGGCCGGATCGTCGCTGAGCCAGACCAGCCCGTCGCGGTCGGCGTCCATCTTCAGGTACCCCTCGGCCAGCTCGCGGTTGCGGTGGCTGCCCTCGAGGAGCATGAGCGCTCCCTCGTGGGGCTCGACCCGCCCGAGCGGGATCCACGCCGACAGGTGCCGGTCGGTGCCGCGGCTCATGTAGGGCCCGTCGCAGTGGAAGCCGCACCCCTCCCCCGGACGCACGAGGCGCGGCCACCGGAAGTCGTAGGGCCTGACCGGCCCGTCGAGCAGGACGCCGACCACCTCGATCAGGCGAGGATCGAGCAGCACTGCGGAGTAGTGCGCGCCGGTGCGCAGCGACTCGCTCAGCGCCCGGATGTTGGCCGACAGGAGCCCGGCTCGGTCCCCTTCGACCGCGTCCATGATCGGGAACCGGTCGTCGATCTCCCCCACCACCGCATACTTCTGGAGGAGCTCCGACCGGGCGGCCAGCACCTTCTCGGCGTCGACGAGGCCGCGGAGGAACACGTGGCCGTGCTCGAGGAAGACCCGCCGGAGCGCAGCCGGGTCGGCCAGCAGCGCGCCGCGATCGTCCAGCGGGCCGGACCGGTCGGGGCCCATGTCCACCGGGCGTCCTGCGAACCGAGGGGAGGTTGCCAGTGCAGTCATCTCGACCGAACCGACTGTACCGAGGCCACGACGGAGGCCGGTGCACCCCAGGGTTTCTGGCCGGTCCGGGAACTCCTAGCCTCCAGGTGACGTTGCCTCGTTGACCGACCCGCGGTTGGACCCCACCATGCCGACACCCCGACCCGCGCCGTGAAGGCGCGCCTCACTGTCCTCGCGTTGGGCGCGCTGTTGGCCGCCGGCGCCTGCGGCTCGGCCGGGTCGGCGCCCGACACACCGGCGGCGGGCGAGGCGGCTGCCGATGAGTCGACCGAGACGCTGGCCCTTCCCGCCATCTCCGTGATCGACGTCAGCAGTGGGCAGGGCGTGCTGCTCACCGACCTGGCTGCCGACCCCCGTCCGACGTTGCTGTGGATGTGGGCGCCGCATTGAACGGTGTGTCGCCGGGAGGGCCCGGCGGTCGAGCAGTTCGCTCGAGACTCCGCTGACGTGCTCCAGGTGGTGGGTCTCGGCACCCAGGACGATCTCGACTACGCCGTCCGCTTCGTCGAGGCGACCGGCACGGTTTCGTTCCCGATGTTGTGGGATCCGAGCTTCGAGTCGTGGATCCACTTCGGGATCCCCGGTCAGCCAGCCGGCGTGCTGCTCGACGCCGACGGGAACGTGGTCGACACCTGGCTCGGGCCGATCCCCGAGGAGCGGGTGCTCGACACCCTGACCACCCTCACCTGACCGATCCCCCGGCCGCGGGTGCCCCGCCCCCCTCTGGACCCGGACGGCCTCACCCGATCTCGTCGGCGAACTGGCCACGCGAGACGAACGGCAACTCGACGGTGCGGGCCGCCAACCGGCTACCCCTGGCATCGACCTCGACGTCATCGCCCAGCTCGACCCGCGCGTCGAGCAGGGCGAGGCCGATGCCGTGCTCGAGCATCGGGGAGAAGTTGCCGCTGGTCACGACCCCGACGGGCTCGTCGCCGACCAGCACCGGCTGCTCGGCCCGCGGCGGGCGCCGACCGGGCACGGCCAGCCCGTGCAGCCGGCGGGCGACGCCCCGGTCCCGCTCGGCTTCGAGGGCGTCACGCCCGGCGAAGTCCCCCTTGTCGAACCGCACCACCCACTGGAGCCCGGCCTGGAGCGGGGTGATGCCCGGCCCCAGCTCCTGTCCGTGGAGCGGCAGCCCGGCCTCGAGCCGGAGCGTGTCGCGGGCACCGAGGCCGGCAGGTGGGATGCCCGCCTCCAGCACCGCGTCCCAGAGCCGCTCGGCCACCGCCGAGGGGACCGCGCACTCGACGCCGTCCTCGCCGGTGTACCCGGTGCCCGCCGCGATGCAGGCCTGGCCGTTCCACTGGTACGGGGTGACCCGGAAGCGGCCGACCGACGCCGCCTCGGGCGACACCGACGACAGCAGCGACCGGGCCGCCGGGCCCTGGACGGCGAGGACGGCGCGCTCGCCGGTCACGTCGGTGACGGCGACGTCGGGGCCCCCCAGCGCCTGCTGGACCCGGTCGGTGTTGGACGCGTTGGGCATGACGTGGAACTCGTCGGGCCCGAGCCACCACACGATGATGTCGTCGAGGACCGACCCGTCGTCGCCGCACAGGTGGGTGTACTGGGCCCGTCCCGGCTCGATGCGTCCGAGGTCGTTGGTGAAGGCCCGCTGGAGGCTCTCGAACGCGCCCGGTCCGCGGACCGCCACCGTGCCCAGGTGGCTGACGTCGAACACGACGGCGCGGCGACGGCAGCGACGATGCTCCTCGAGGGTGCCGTCGGGGTACGCGAGCGGCATCGACCATCCACCGAAGGGCACGAGCCGGGCGCCCAGCGCGCGATGGCGAGCGTCGAGTGGGGACCGCCGAGCGTCGGTCATCGGCGATCGCGGCGCGGGCGGTGCAGCTCTGGACCCGTTCGTGACTAGCCGCTGGCGGCGGCGTGGGGGACGGCGCCGGGTGCAGCCGGCCGGAGCTCGACGATGGCCGCGTCGACCTCCTCCTTCACCCCGGCGAGGGGCAGCACGTTCAGCACGCCCTGGCCCTGCTTGAGCAGGTCGATGATCTCCTCGCCGCTCTGCACCAGGACCGAGCGGCTGCCGCTGATCACCAGGTTGACGCTGGTGACGTCCTCGCCGAGGTTGTCGCGGAGGTAGCGGAAGACGTCGCGCACCGACTCGAGCCGGATGCCGGCATCGAGCAGGTTCTTGATGACCTTCAGCTCGAGAAGATCGCGGTAGGAGTAGCGGCGCCGGCTGCCGCTGCCGCTGGCGTCGACCAGCGACGGCCGCACCAGATCGGTGCGAGCCCAGTAGTCGAGCTGCCGGTAGGTGATGCCCACGATCTCGGCGGTTCGCTTGCCGCTGAAGCCGGGCTCGGGGTCGCCGTCGTTCACGGCATCGGTCACGGCGTCAGTCACGGGGTCAGTCGCACGGTCGGTCATGGTGCCACCCTCCACGTCCACCTCGACCTCACCTTGACCGGCCCACGGGCGGTGCCCGCGGAGCGCATCGGCGGCGTCACACGGTGGAAATTACGATGTTGTCGCAAACCGACAGCGTACGACCGGCCACCGACGCCGGTCAACGGATCCGACCAACTCGCCTGTGACCAGGAGCAACGGGCCGGCCCCTGGCGTCTAGGACTCGAAGTCCTCGGGCCGCACCTTCTCGATGAAGTTCCGGAACTCCTCCAGCACCTCTTCCTGCTCCTCGCCGTCGCTCTCCTCGGCCCGGTAGCCGGCCTGGTCGAGCACCTCCTCGTCGGCGAAGATCGGCGAGCCGGTCCGAGCGGCCAACGCGATGGCGTCGGACGGTCGGCTGGAGACGCGCCGGGTCCCCGACGGGCCGGCCAGGTCCAGCTCGGCGTAGAAGGTCCGCTCCTTCAGCTCGGTGACGATCACCTTCTGGAGCTCGAGCCCGAAGTCGGCCAGGACGCTGGTGAACAGGTCGTGGGTCATCGGTCGCGGGGTGTCGACGCCCTCCAGGGCCAACGCGATGGCCGCGGCCTCGGGCCCCCCGATGAAGATGGGCAGCAGCCTCGACTCGCCACCGGTCTCCCGCAACAGCACGATCGGCGCTTGGGTGGGGAGCTCCACACGCACCCCGACGAGCTCCATCTCGATCACGCGCGAGACCCTACCGGCACCGGGCCCGCCGCGCTCGTCGCCGGGGGCCCTGACCAGGACGTCGCCGACCCGTCTCGGCGCACCCCTCAGTCGAGGTGGCTGGCGAGCGCTCGGCGCAGCGTGGCTCGCCGCAGGTCGTCGCCGAGCAGGATGAGCTCACCGAGGACCTTGACCGACTCGCGCTGGCCGTCGCCGTCTCGTTGAC
>JBFJYB010000152.1:0-6531 GCA_041622835.1 Acidimicrobiales bacterium
CCACACCAACGGGCCACGGCCCGTCACGCTCCCCCATCGCTGGCTCGACGATCCCGACGAGGACGTCGCTCGGGGAGCGGGCGCCGAGTCGCTCGTGGCCGGCGGCGGAGCCGCCGGCCCATCAGGCCGAGACCGGCGTCTGGTACCTGGCGAGCTCGCGGTGCGAGCGGGCCGGCCGGCGCTCGGCCTGGGCCGCCAACATGATCACCACCCGCCGCCGCTCGGCGGCCTGGCCGACGACGTCGCGCCAGCGCGGCGCGCGGGCCGGCCGGTGGTAGGCGTCGGTGAAGCTGGGCGGCCGCACCTTCGACCACCGGGATCGGCGCAGGTGCCCGAGGAGATCGCTGGCGTCGTTGACGACGGCGGCGGCACCGAACAGGAGAACGAGGGCGAAGAGGCCGGTGAGGACGGTCAACATAGGGCTCCCGACCCCTATCGGACGCGGTCCAGCGGCCATGAGGGATCCGGGCCGCGGCTGCGATGCGATCGGGAGCTCAGTCCGGACCGGGCGTGGTCTGCTCGTCGATCCAGTCGAGATAGGCGCGGCTGCCGGCCATCGGCACCATCGTGACCGCCGGCAGGTCGTAGCTGTGCAGCTCCCGAACCGCGTCGGCGACCCGGTCGAAGAGGGCACGGCGGGTCTTCGCCACCAGCGAGATCTCGGTGTCACGCTGGACGGCCCCGTCCCACTCGTAGACGCTGTCGATGGGGGCGAGGTGCACGCAGGCGGCCAGCCGGCGCTCGATCAAGGCGTCGGCGATCCGCGCCGCCTCGTCGCGGCTGCCGCACGTGACCTGGATCTCGGCGTGGTCGCTCACGGCCTCAGCCTCGCGCAAGTCGGGCGGTGTCGGTGGACGGTGGCGGGAGGCGTCTCACGCCGGCCGCCGCCACGCATAGCATGTCCTGTCTCGCGCCGCCGTCGAGGGGAGGTGAAGTGGCCGACTCCGAGGGCATCCCCTCGATCCCGGGAATCGAGGGACTCGAGCTCATCGGTCGAGGCGGGTTCGCGGTCGTCTACCGGGGCCGCCAGCCCGCGTTCCGGCGCGATGTCGCGGTCAAGGTGCTGGAGCGGTCGGGCTTCGACGCCGACGACCGCAGGAGGTTCGATCGCGAGTGTCAGGCGATGGGCGCGCTGTCGGATCACCCCGGGATCGTCACCCTCCACGAGGCCGGCACCACCTCCTCGGGCCAGCCGTACCTGGTCATGGCCTATGTCCGCGGCGGGACGCTCCACGACCAGCTCGTCGCCAGCGGACCGCTCGCTTGGCAGGACGTCACGGTCGCCGGGGTGACGCTCAGTGGGGCGCTCGAGACTGCGCACCGAGCTGCCGTCCTGCATCGCGACATCAAGCCCGCCAACGTCCTGCGAGCGGAGTTCAGCTACCAGCTGAGCGACTTCGGCATTGCCCGCATCGCCGGTGGGCACGAGACGCAGAGCGGCGTGATCACGGCCTCGATCGCCCACGCGGCCCCCGAGATCCTCGACGGTGCCCAGCCGACCGCCCGAGCCGACGTCTACGCCCTGGCCTCGACGCTCTTCGAAGCGCTGACCGGTCGAGCCGCGTTCGTGCGCGATACCGACGAGGGCCTGGTGCCGTTGATACGACGCGTGCTGACGGAGCCGCCACCAGATCTCCGCGAACATGGCGTCCCCGACGCGGTGGCTGCCGTGGTCGACGTCGCCATGGCCAAGGACCCGGCGGACCGGTACGAGTCGGCCGAGGCCTTCGGGTTGGCGCTACGAGGCGCGCAGGCCGTCACCGGCATGTCGGTGACCGATCTGGCGGTGGCACCGGCCGCACCGGATGGTGCGTCCTCGGGCATCCTCCCCGCCGGGGCGCCGCCGACCGACGCCACGACCGACGTCACGGCACCCCCCGCTCCCGCTCCTGTCCCTGCCCCACCCGCGCACGGCGAAGCCGAGCCGTCGCCGCCGTCACCACGAGCCCCGGTCTCCACACCGCCGCCTGCGCACCGTCGCCTCGGAACGGGAGGTGCCCTCGTGCTCGCCGTGACAGCCGTGTTGGTCGCGACGCTGGCGATCGTCTTCCTCACCCGCAACGGAGGCAACGGAGGCAACGAGGCTGCCGCGCCGGTTGCACCGGTCACGCCTGACCCGGCCGCCGACCTGCCGGCCGAGCCGCTCGACGACGTTGCAGCCGACCCGATCAGCGACGATCCTCCGGCTGTCCTCGAGCCGGTCGAGAGCGACGCGCCTCCCGCCGTCTCTCCCGAGGAGACGACCGACGTGGCCGCGACGCCCAGCCCGCAGCCGACCGCGACTGCGACGCCACCGGTCTGCTCGCTGACCGACGACGTCGTCGGCGCGACGTATCGGGGTCCGGCCCGCAACGAGACCCACGACCTCGACGGCCGGGTAGAGGTCGCGGTCGTGGCCCTGTCGAGCGAGTCGTGCCGCGTGATCGCCGACATCGAATGGGCCGACGGGCTCTCGGGCACCGCCGAGGCGGTCTCCGGGGAGGTCGTCGCCAGCGAGGCCGTGACCCTGGGGGGCGACTTCCGTCTGGGCGAGGAGACCTATGACATCACGTTCGAACTGACGGAGTTCAGCGACACGATCATGGTCGGGCGCTACGAGATCTCCACGAAACCCGGCACCGGCTTCACGGCCGGGGTCGGGGACGGGACCGTTACCGCGACTCGTGCGCCATGAGCGGTCCCGAGCGGTCCAGGTCAGCTCACGGCTCCAGCCCGGTGCAGTCTCTGAGCGCTTCCCAGGCGGCGACGGCGCGGTCGTGCTCGTCGCCCTCGAGGGCGCGAGCGATCGCGCCTTCGACCAGGGCCGGTGCCAGCTCGTAGTCGATGGCGCCGTCGGGAGCGACCGTCACCCGCAGCACTCCGCTGGCGAGGTCGGTCGGCCGCGCCTGGAACACCAGGTTGCCGAGCCCGTAGGCGATCACGCTGTCGCCCATGCGCCCGACGCCCTGGAGCCGGTGGGCGTGGGTTCCGACGACGATGTCGGCGCCGGCGTCGACCAGCTGACCGGCCAGCTCGATCTGGGCCCCGCTCGGGCACGCATGTCGCTCGATGCCCCAGTGCAGGTAGACGACAACGACGTCGTCGCGCTGGTCAGCGTCGCGCACGCCGTCGAGCAGCCGGTCGACGTAGCCGGGCTTGGCCGACGCCAGCCCCGGACGCTCGTCGGTGGCGACCCAGAGGTCGAGGGCGAAGCCGTCGAGGACCTGGGTCGCGGCGAAGATCGCCACGTCGGTGCCGTTGACCCGCCAGCGGACCGGGCCGAAGGCGGTCGTCGCCGTCTCGCCCACACCGACCACCGGTATCCCGGTGATCACGCTGGCGGCGAGCGTGTCGACCAGGCCGTCACGGCGGTAGTCGAGGGTGTGGTTGTTGGCGTTGGAGACGAGGTCGACACCTGCGGCGCCCAGCGCGACCAGCCCCTCCACCGGCCCGCGGAACACGAACTCCTTGGACTCTGCCCTGCCCCGCTCGGTCAGCGGCGTCTCGAGGTTCACCATGGCCAGGTCGACGTCTCCCAGCAGCGGCTCGAGCGGAGCGAGGGCCCCGGTCGGGTCGTCGAGCACCGCGGTCCGCAGCGCGCCCTCGAAGTGGACGTCGCCGCCGAACGCGAACGTGACCGGACCGCGGGGCTCGGGTGGACGCGGCGTCGGCGTGGGTGGCGGCTCGGGTGTCGGGGTGGGCGCCGGCGCGGGCGTGGGGGTGGGCGGCACCGGTGTGGGGGCCGCACGGATCGCCGAGCCCACTCGGCTGCCGGCGACGAGGGCGGTGTCGGAGCGGGCCGCTCCCTGGCGGGCGTCGATCAGGTTCGACCCCACGATGCCGGTCACCACCGCCAGACCGATCCACACCACCCAGGCGAGCACTATCGCCCCGCGCCCGAATCGGGGCGCGCCCGGTTTCGTCACGCCCGTCCCAGCTCGCGACGATCCTGCACCGGTCCTCCGCGTTCTCCGTCCGTCGCCGGAACACTAACTGCCTGGTCAACCCGAGCAAACGTCGGCAACGGGATGCCGACCGCTACCCGAGGTATCGCGGGTTGGCGACCTCGAGCTTGGCCACCACCGAGGCCCGAACCGCGGCGACCACCTCGTCCATCCGGTCGTCGAGGTCGCCGTTGCGGATGGCGGCGGCCAGCTCGGCGTCGTCGCCGACCCCGAGCGACGCGAGCCGTTCGCGGTGAGCGGCGGCCTGCTCGTCGCCGATCGCCAGCTCCCGTTCCACGATCGACAGCGCGTTGGCCGACACCCGGCAGAGGAAGTGCAGGCGCCCGTCGAGGCCGGACATCAGCTCGTCCTGGATGAACTCGCGGACCGCCTCGACCAGCTCGGCCGTGGTCGGGGTGTCGTGAGGAGCGCTCCCGGTCACGAGATCAGCTCCAGCACGTCGAGCTCGTTCTCGCAGACCCGGCGGCCGATGGTCGCCAGCTCGACCGAGCGGTGCACGCCGCTGCGGTGGGTCTCGGCCTGCACGATGCAGATGATCCCCCACCGGAGCGCACCGAACACCACCCACCACTCGAGGTGGGCCGGCTCGACGCGCACGCCCGACGCGGCCTCGTAGGCGTCGAGCAGCTCGTCGTTGTCTCCGACCCCGGCAACCGGGTGGGGCGAGCCGAACCGCCAGGCCGGCGTGCACAGCCAACCGAGGTCCTCGATGGGGTCGCCGGCGTGAGCCAGCTCCCAGTCGAGAACGGCCCGCAGCCCGGTCTCGTCGACCAGCAGGTTGCCGAGCCGGAAGTCCCCGTGGACGAACCCGGCGGGCCTCGGGGGAGGCCGCCGGTCGGCGAGCCAGCGGAACGCCAGCTCGAACGCGGGGTGGGGATGGCCGAACATGTCCATCCGCTCCTGCCATTCGGTCAACGGATCGGCGCTCGGCTCGAGGTCGAGACCGCTGGCGTCGATCCTGTGGATCGCGGCCAGCGCGGTCGCGCATTGCGCGGTGAGCCGCGACCTGGCCTCGCGGTAGCGGTCGTCTCGCAGGATGCGGCGGGCGATCGACTCACCCTCGACGTGGTCGGTCACGAGCCAGGGCGTGCCGAGCCCGTCGGCGCCGTCGCCGCTCGCGACCGGCTCGGGCACCGGTGCGCCGGCGTCGATCGCGGCCTTCAGGATGCCGGCCTGCTCGACGACCCCGAGATCACGGTCGATGCCGCCCTGGCGCTGCGCCTGCAGTACGAGACGGCGGCGGGATCCGGAGTCGTCGACCGCCACGAACGAGTACGTGTTGCGGGACGCACCTCCGGAGAGTTGGACGATGTCGGCGACGGTGGCGACCTCCACCCCGGCCGCTCGGAGCGAGCGGGCCAGTCGGTCGGCGATGTCGGGATCGGTCATCGGGCGCCACGCTACGCGCCGCTCAGCGGGCGGTGAGCACGCGGCCGAGGCGGGACCGCCCGAGCGTGGGGGCCGGCCTCCCGCCGTGCCACGCGAGCTGCCCGTTCACGAGAACGGCTCGGACCGCGTCGTCGTTGCGTCGCACCAGCCGCTGCAGCCCGTCGAGGCCCTCGACCGGCGCCTCGTGGATCCCCTCCACGTCGTCGGTCAGGCCGGCGGGGTCGACGATCGAGACGTCGGCTCGTCGCCCGGGCGCGATCCGGCCGGCATCGAGACCGAGGTAGTCGGCGATCTCGCCGGTGAGACGGTGAACGGCCCGCTCGAGGCTCAGGAACGGGCGGCCGGCCCGCTCGGCATCACGCACCCGCTTGAGCATGCGGAGCGGAAAGTTGTAGTACGCCATGTTGCGCAGGTGGGCGCCGGCGTCCGAGAAGCCGATGAGCACCGACGGGTGGGCGATGATCCGCTCGAGGGTGCGGCTCCGGTCGTTGCCCACGACGGTGTACCAGCGCAGCTTCTCGCCCCACTCGGCCTGGAGATCCAGGAACGTCTCGACCGGTTCCTGGTCGCGCTCGGCGGCGATGTCCCCGTACGAGCGTCCGATCAGGGTCACGTCGGGACAGTCGACGACGAGGGTCTCGTCGAGATCCCGGTGGTAGACGCGACCGGCGAAGGGATTGCGCCAGTCCCGGCGGAAGCGCCGGCGGAACTCGGCGCTGCCGAGCAGCTCCATGCGGTCGGCCGGGTCGCTCACGCTCAGCGCGTCGGAGCCGGCACCGAGCTCCTCCATGAGCGGCACGTCGAGGCCGTCGACCCACACGTCGAACGGGGTGGGCAGCGACTGGAACCGCAACTCCCCCTTCAGCAGCGTGTTCGTCAGCCGCCCCACGAAGCCGGTCGCAACCACGTAGCCCCGGTTGCGCTTGCTGTCGAGCATCGAGATGACCATGGTGCGAAGCGGCCGGCGGCCGAACCCGCTGCTCAGCGCCGGGAACCAGAAGAACGTCCAGGGCGCGCGGATGTCGGGGGCACCCTGCAGGACCCGCCCCCGGTCGCGCACGACCTCGGCGAGCTCGCGGTACTCGCGCCAGCGGGCGTGGCAGCTCGGGGGGCGCTCACCGCGGAAGCGGTCGCCGTCGACCTTGTCGAACGACAGCTTGTTGACCGAGAGCCCGAGGTAGCCGGCGTCGAGCGCCTC
>JBFJYB010000153.1:0-6507 GCA_041622835.1 Acidimicrobiales bacterium
ACGCTGGCGTCGGCCTCAGGGTCGACGGTTCGGAGGTCGAGACAGGTGGTGTCGTCGACCACCCGGGCGATGATCGGGGGCCGGCCGGCGGCGGTGCGGAGCGGGGCGGTGTGGTCGCCCTCGAGGGCCAGGCCCACCGACGGGATCTCGACGCCGGGCAGGGTCCCGCCACCGGGTACCGAGGCCAGCTCGACCACCCGCACGCGGTCCCCGACGTCGGCGGCGATGGCGTCGGCCCTGGTTCGCAGGCTGTCGGGGGTGGCGACGGCCATCCGCCAGAACGGGATGGCGTCGCCGTCTCGTGCGAGGTAGGCCAGCGCCAGGTCCTGGAGCGCGCCCACCACCAGCCCGCCGGGTCGCAGGGCTCGGGCCAGCGGGTGGCGACCGCAGGCCTCGACCAGGTCGCGGCGACCGGCGATGATGCCGGCCTGGGGGCCGCCCAGCAGCTTGTCGCCCGAGAACGTGACCAGGTCGGCACCGGCGGCGATGGTCTGGCGGGCGGCCGGCTCCCCTTCGAGCCACGACGGGGGACCGTCGGCCAGCCAGGGGCAGGCCGAGTCGAGCAGGCCGGAGCCGATGTCGGCGACCACCGGCACGCCCAGGCCGGCGATGTCGGGGACCCCGACCGACTCGGTGAAGCCGACGATCCGGTAGTTCGACTGGTGGACCTTCATCACCAGGGCGACGTCGGCCGCGCCGTCGACCGCGGCGGCGTAGTCGGAGCGTCGGGTCCGGTTGGTGGTGCCCACCTCGACCAGACGGGCCCCCGACTGGGCCATGACCTCGGGGACCCGGAACCCACCTCCGATCTCCACCAGCTCGCTCCGCGACACGGCCACGCCGCGACCATCGGCCAGCGCGGCGAGGACGAGCAGGACCGCACCGGCGCAGTTGTTGACGACCATGGCGGCCTCCGCGTCGCAGAGCCGGGCCAGCAGGCGGCCGACGCGGTCCTGGCGCGAACCGCGCTGTCCGGTCTCGAGGTCGAGCTCGAGGTTGGTGTAGTCGGCGGTCGCCGTGGCCGACCACGGGGCCCGGCCCAGGTTGGTGTGCAGGAGCACACCGGTCGCGTTGACGACCACCCGGAGCATCCGATCGGCGATGGCTCGGGCGACGGCTTCGGCGGTCGTGTGGTCGCCCGACGCGATCGCTTCGCGGGCGGCGTCGACGAGCAGCGGGTGGGGCAACCCGGTCTCGGCGAGCGAGCGGGCCAGCGAGTCGACCGACGGGGGGCGCACGATGGTCAGGTTACGGCTCGGCCGGCGGCTGTGGTCGGGGCCGGCGGTGCCTCGCCGGGAGCCGGTCCGTAGGATGGAGGGGTGTTCGGCATCATTCTGATCGCCTTCCTCGTCGTCCCGCTGGTCGAGCTCTACGTGATCATCCAGGTCGCGGGGGGCCTCGGAGTGCTCGAGACGATCGGCCTCCTGGTCCTGGTCTCCATCGTCGGCGCCTGGCTCGTGCGGTTCCAGGGCCTCGGCGTCATCCGCCGGATACGAGGCCAGCTGGCCAAGGGGGTCATGCCCGGCACCGAGCTGGTCGACGGCGCCCTCGTCCTGTTCGCCGGGGCGCTGATGCTCACGCCGGGCTTCGTGACCGACGCGGTCGGGCTGCTCCTGTTGCTCCCACCCACCCGCATCCCGATCCGCGCCCTGCTCATCCGTCGCTTCCGAGCCAGCGTGCGGGTGGTGAGCGGGCCGACCCCGGGCGCCGTGTTCTGGACCAGCTCGACCGAGCGCCCCGACGACCCCCCGCGGCTCGGCGACTGATGACAGCCATGGTGCCGCGTCCTGCGGCCACGGTGATGCTCCTCCGCGACGCATCGGAAGGCCTCGAGGTGTTCATGCTGCGGCGCAACGACGCCCTCGAGTTCTCGCCCGGCGCCCACGTCTTCCCGGGCGGGGCCGTCGATGCGGGCGACCTCTGCCCGACGGTGGCCGACGTGTGCACGGGTCGAACCGACGCCGACGCCAGCCGCCAGCTCGGCGTCGAGTCCGACGGGCTGGGCTACTGGGTGGCAGCCATCCGCGAGTGCTACGAGGAGGCTGGCGTGCTGTTGGCGCGTCGCCGCAACGGTGCCTCGCCGGCCGTCCCCGCCGCGGCACGCCACGCAGTGGCCGCCGACCGGCTCACCATGGCCGAGCTGTGCCGGGATCACCAGCTCGAGCTGGCAACCGACGACGTGCACTACTTCGGCCACTGGATCACACCGGTCGGGCCGCCCCGCCGGTACGACACCCGCTTCTTCGTGACGCGGGCCCCGACCGACCAGTCGGCGGCCCACGACGACGTCGAGGCGGTCGGATCGGAGTGGGTCCGTCCGGTCGACGCGTTGGACCGGGCTCGGTCCGGGTCCATCGGCCTGATCGAGCCGACGCTGCGCTCGTTGACCGCGCTGGCCCGCTTCGACCGGGCCGACGACGTGCTCGGGTCGGTGGCAGCCGCGGTCGCCGACGACGGCACGGTCGCCATGCGACCCGATGTCCAGGGAGCCCGGGTCCAGCTCCCCTACGACGATCTCCGAGGTGCGAGCGGGACCCGAGACCAGGTGGCGCGCGCCACGTGTGAGCCGGCAGCGAGAAGCCCGAAGTGAGAAGAGGGTGAGCGATGTCTGAAGACGAAGAGCTGGAGCAGGCACCCGAGCGCGAGGAGATCATCCCCGGCGTCGCCCGGGCGCTGAGCCCGCTGGTACGCCGGATACGGGCCACGAACCCGTCGCTCCACAGCGGCGACGGAACCAACACCTACCTCGTGGGCATCGACGAGATCGTCGTCATCGACCCGGGGCCCGAGGACAGCTCGCACCGAGGCTCGATCACCGGCTGTGGCGGCGACCGCATCCGCTGGATCGTGTGCACCTCCGCCGACCCCGAGCACTCGGGGGGCGTCGCCTCGCTGAAGGAGGAGACCGGCGCGATGGTGCTGGCGTCGACCTCGCTCGATGGCGTGGCCGTCGACGGCAGCCTCGGCGACGGCGAGACGCTCGTGGGCACCGAGTTCCGGTTGACCGCCCACTACACCCCGGGCACGTCGCCCGAGCACCTCTCGTTGCTGTTGCCCGAGGAGCGGGTGCTGTTCAGCGGCGACCTCGTCGTCGAGGGCTCGTCGATGGCGGTCGTCGCCCCGACCGGCGACATGAAGGCCTACCTGGCGTCGCTGGCCGCGATCCGCAAGCTGCGCCTGCAACGCATCGCCCCGGCGCACGGCCACATCATCGAGAACCCGGCCGAGGCGATCGACGAGTACCTCCAGCACCGGGCCGAGCGCGAGGCTCAGATCCTGGCCGCGCTCGACAACGGCTCGAGCACCGTCGACGATCTCGTCGAGTCGATCTACGGCCCCCTCGACGAGGACAGCCGAGAGCTGGCCGCCGGCACGGTGCTGGCCCATCTGCAGAAGCTGTCGAGCGACAAGCGGGTTCGTCGCCGCAAGGCGGTCTGGTCGGCCGCCTGAGGTCAGGACCTCGGCTGCGGCCGCGGGCGGCTAGTGCAGGTCGACCGGGGTCGTCACCGGGGTGCCGTCGACACCGGCCCGAACCGCCTCGATGATCCGGGCCGAGCACCCGCTCATGTCGATCGGGGGCGCGACGTCGGTGAACACCCGCTCGACCAGGTCCCGGAGCGCGTCGGCGGCCGGGCCGGCGCCGAGCACGACCGGCTCGCCCTGGTCGCCGCCGGTGGCCATCTGCTGATCGATGGGGATCCGGGCGAGCAGCGGGGCGCCCACCTCCTCGGCCAGCTCGGCACCGCCCCCCGTCCCGAAGATGGCGTATGACTCGCCGGTCGGTGTCACGAAGGCGCTCATGTTCTCGATCACGCCCGCCACCCGCAGGTAGTTGTTGCGACCCATGTTGGCGGCGCGGGCCGCCACCTTCTGGGCGGCGCGGGCGGGGGTGGTCACCACGAGCATGTCGGCCTGGGGCAGTCGCTTGGCGATGCCCATCTGCACGTCGCCGGTGCCCGGCGGCATGTCGATCACGAGATAGTCCATGTCGCCCCAGCGGACGTCCTCGAGGAAGTGCTGCACGGCTCGGCTGAGGATGAGGCCGCGCCACATCAGCGCGCTGTCCTCGCGGTCGACGAGGAAGCCCATCGAGACCACCTTGAGCAGCCCGGTCCCGACCCGCTTCTCGTGGGGGAGGATCTTCTTCTCGTCGGTCGCTCCCTCGAGCCGGCCGTCGATGCCCAGCATGCGCGGCACCGAGAACCCCCAGATGTCGGCGTCGAGGATGCCGACGGTCAGGCCACGGGCGGCGAGCCCGGCGGCCAGGTTGACCGAGATCGACGACTTGCCGACCCCGCCCTTGCCCGAGGAGACCATCAGCACCCGGGTCGTGGGCGGCACCTCGGTGTCGGGAGGGTTCTCCGAGATGTTGAGCCGGGCCTTGGCCATCACCCCGGCCTTCTCCTCCTGGGTGAGCTCGGTCCAGTCGATCTTGACCGAGGCGACCCCGGGCAGCTCGCCGACCCTCGAGCGCACGTCGCGCTGGATCTGGGCCCGCAGGGGGCAGCCGGCGGTGGTGAGGGCCACGGTGACGGTGACGGCGCCTTCGGGCGTGATCGTCACCTTCTTGGCCATGCCGAGGTCGACGATGTCGCTGCCCAGCTCGGGGTCGATGACCCCGCGCAGGATATTGAAGACGTGGTCGGTCGATGGCGGCTGCTCGGGGGGCACGGTTCGATCCTACCGAGCCCGCCCGGTGCTCCAGCCGAGCCGCGAACGGCCGACAGGTAGTACAATGAGCCCCCGGTGACGTCCGAAGGAACGGAGGCGATTCGGTGATTACCGTGACCGAGGCCGCGGCCTCCAAGGTCGGTGAGCTGATCAAGCAGGAAGGCGACGACGGGTTGGCGCTGCGCGTGGCAGTCCGTCCCGGCGGCTGTTCGGGCTTCAGCTACGAGATGTACTTCGACACCGATGTCGCCAGCGACGACAAGACCACTGAGTTCGGAAGCGTGAAGGTCGTCGTCGACCCGTCGTCGGCCATGCTGCTCGAAGGCGCCACCCTCGACTACCGCGAGGGGCTGCAAGAGACCGGGTTCTCGATCGACAACCCCAACGCCCAGCGCACCTGCGGCTGCGGCCAGTCGTTCTCGTAGCGCCTCAGGCCAGCGTCGCCAGCGCCGCGGCCAGCTCGGTGCGATCCCACGACAGGTCGAGGCGCGCCGTCACGACCCCCGACGCGTCGGCGACGAACATGCTCGGCTCGTATCCCAGCGCGTAGGTCTGGACCACCGGGGTCGACCCGTCGGGCGTGAACACGGCGTCGACGTTGCGCCACACCTCGGCATGGATCACGTCGACATCGTCGCGATCGCCGACGGCCTCGATGAGCAGGTCGACCACCGGCCCGCAGATCGCGGTCTGGCAGAAGGCCGGGGTCGCGATGAGCAGCACCACCGGCCGGGACGACGCCAGCGCCTCGGTGAGGGTGGTGCCGTGGAACGGGCACGGCTCCGGCTGCCGGGTGCAGATGGGGTCGACCCCCCGGGGGTCGGACACTGTGGGCGTGTCGACCGGCCGCAGCGGATCGCCGACCTGGACCAGATCGACCGTGCCCCGATCGGCCACCTCGAAGCCGAAGGCCTGCTGCTCGCCGTCGACGTCGGCGGCCATGGCGTAGGTACCGGGCTCGTCGAGGTCGACGACCACCGAGTAGTGAGGCGACGGGATGCCGTCGCCCCGAGCGCCCAGCACCTGCTCGTCGAGCAGGTCACCCGACTCGGTGAGGATGCGCACGGTCAACTCGTCCGGCGTCTCGTCGGCCTGGAGGGGCCGGCCGGTCTCGGAGGCCAGGAAGATCGGCACCAGCTGGGGCACGCCGGGCACGAGCATGGCCGGAGCGCGCAGCCCGTCGGGGAAGCCGGGCGCGAGGAACGCGCCGTCGCCGGCCACCCCGGTCGGCGTGGCGGGCACCGCGGCTTCGTCGGACGATCCGCCGCAGGCGACCAGCGCCGCAGCGCCGAGCCCGCCGAGGACGACGGCGCGGCGGCTGGGAAGGGGGGCGGACACCATCGCTGCTGAACCTATCCTCGCCGCGATGGGTACTCCCACCCGCCCCGACCTGGCGCTCGTGGTCGACGGCACCGAGGTGTCGGTTCCCGACGACGGCGCATCGCTGCTCGAGGTGCTCCGGGATCGGCTGGGTCTGCGGTCGGCCAAGGACGGCTGCAGCCCGCAGGGCCAGTGCGGCTGCTGCACGGTCCTGGTCGACGGCCAGCCCCGGGTCTCGTGCGTCACGCCCGCCCGCCGGGTCGCCGGCCGGGCGATCACCACGCTCGACGGGTTCGACGACCCGATCCGGCAGCGGTGGGGCGCCGCCTTCGCGTCCACCGGCGGGAGCCAGTGCGGGTTCTGCACGCCCGGGATCATCGTGCGCTTCGCCGGCCTCCACGACCGCGGCGTCGAGCCCGACGACCCGCTCGTCGCCCGGAGCCTCCACGCCCACCTCTGCCGGTGCACCGGCTGGCAGACGGTGGTCGAGGCCTATGCCGCCTTCCACGCCGCACC
>JBFJYB010000154.1:0-6504 GCA_041622835.1 Acidimicrobiales bacterium
CGGGTGAGCCCGGTGGCCATCTGCGGGTGGCCGGCCAGCGGTCCGCCCGACGGGTTGACGCTCGTGTTGGCGTCGAGACCCAGGGCCTCGCACAGGATCAGCTCCTCGTGGCTGTAGTTCACGGTCAGCTCGGCGACGTCGACGACCCCGTCGGCGACGCCGGCGTTGCGCCCGGCCAGGCGGGTCGACGGCGAGGTCGTCAGGTCGCGCAACCCCGGGTGGTGCGACTCGATGCGGTGGTCGATCCCCTCGATCCACACCGGCCGATCGGTGAGCTGGCGGGCGGTGTCGCCGCGGGCCAGCAGCAGCGCCGCCGCGCCGTCGGAGATCGGCGGGAGGTCGTGCATGCGCAGTGGGGCGCAGAAGTAGGGCTCGGCCAGCAGCTCGTCGATCGACGAGTCCTGCTTGAGCTGGGCGTAGGGGTTGTCGATGGCGTCGAGGCGGCTGCGGGCGACCACCTCGGCGAAGTCTCGCTCGGTCGCCTTGCCCGCGTCGAGCAACGCCCGGGCCTGGATCCCGGCCAGCGAGACCGGGTCGAGACCGAGCGGGGCCATGAGGTAGGGGTCGGTCTGGAGCGGGAACACGTGGCGGACGATGCCCGGCGAGGCGCGCCCGGAGCCCGAGACGAGCACGGTGTCGATGTCTCCGACCTGGAGTCGGACGTACCCCTCGAACATGGCGAAGGCCCCGTCCATCTCGACGTGGCTCTCGTAGACCGGTGGCCATGCGCCCACGGCGTCGATGTTGACGACGAACGCGAACGGCATGCCGGCGAGGTAGTCGCAGCTCCCGGCGATGGTGAAGTCGATGTCGTGGCGGTCGAGCCCGGTGGTCTCGACGATCCGGTTGACGAGCGGCATGACCAGCGAGACCTCGCTGTCGGGATAGCGCCGGTAGCTGCGGCTCTGGGCGACGGCGACGATGGCGACCGGCTCGGCGCCCCGACTCACCACGAGTGCTCCCGGAGCAGCTCGGGGTCGACGTCGGGCTCGCCGGTGGGCTCCCACCGGTCGATGACGGTCTCGGGGATCGAGCCGCCACGGTTGTCGAGCCCGGCGACCGAGCGTTCCTCGCGGCGCTTCCAGACCGCCCGCAGCCGCAGGCCGACCCGGAACAGCTCCTCGGGGATGTCGCGGACGTCGATGCCCTGGACGGGCGAGTCGGCCCCGTCGAGCAGGATCGAGCACCGGATGTAGGGCTCGGTCTCCTCCTGGCCGTGGTACTGCACCGGCGTGATGACCGTGTATGACACCACCGTCCCGACGTCGGCCACCTCGACGTCGTCGTCCTCGGACAGCAGCACCCGGTCCAGCGGGTCGTAGCCCTTGCCCGGCACGGTGACCTTGCCACTGACCGGGCTGCGCTGGCCGACGATCCGGCCGTCGAGCAGCGCCTCGGCGAACCGCCGCCGGTGGGGGTGGAGCGGGTCGGTGTAGGTCAGCGAGATCACGTGCTCGGTGATCTCGACCGGCTCACTGCCGGCCTCGATCTCGACCGGCTGCTGCTGGCCTTCGAGCACGAAGTGGAGGTCGGTGATGGCACCGACCCGCTCCTCGTGCCACTGCGCCACAACCCGGGCGCCGGTGGAGACGGCGCCCATCGAGGGCGCGGCGACGGCGTGGACCAGTGGCGTGTCGGCGCCGTCGAGCCTGATCAGCGCGAACGCGAACGGCTCCCGCAGCGGGTGCTTGCGGGAGGGGTCGGCAACCCAGGTCCAGCCGACGATCTCGCCTCCGGGGCCGACTTCGACGAAGTCGGGGTCGAGGGTGGCGCCGGTGTCGGGGTCGAGCTCCAGCGGTGGGCACAGGACGCGATCGCCGCAGCGGTTGCCGACGATCCGGCCGTCGCGCAGGCCGGTGAGGAACGGCCCGAGGATCGGCCCGGTCGTGCGGGCGTAGGGGTATTCGAGAACGTTGACGATGTCGGACAGATCCGGCACGGCCACCGTTGTAGCTGCTGCCCTGTCCCAGCGATAATCCGCCCGTCCCACCCCGCCCCCGCCCTGGATCATCGGGCGATGAAGGGGGCGGTGGTGGCGTGGGCGGCCCGGGCCAGGTCGGCAGGGGTGATCGGGAAGCAGGAGGACGGGGTTCCGGCCGCGGCCCACACCGTGTCGTACCGGAGAAGGTCCTCGTCGAGGTAGGTGTCGAGCGGCGTGTCGTGGCCGAACGGAGGCGTACCCCCGATGGCGTAGCCGGTCGCGGCCCGGACGGTGTCGGCGTCGGCCTGGCTCACCGACTCGGCGTCGGCGACTGCGGCCAACCGGTCGAGGTCGACCCGATTGGCGCCGGAGGTGAGGGCCAGGATCGGCGTCCCGTCGGCCACGAACACGAGGGACTTCACGATCTGGGCCACGTCACAGCCGATGGCGGCCGCCGCGTCAGCCGCAGTTCGGGTGCCCTCCGGGTAGTGGGTGGCTTCGACGGTCACCCCGAGCCGCTCGGCGGCCAGCTCGAATCGGGCCCGACCGCCTGCCGTCATGCCGGCGAGTGTAACGGGTTCTAGTGTTGGGGCCGTGAGCCTCGCCATCGACGTCGCCAGCCAGGACCAGTGGGTCGCCGGCGTCCCCCACGAGGCCTTCGCCACCCTCCGCCGGGAAGCCCCCGTCTACCGCCACCCCGGGGTCGAGGTCGGCCATCCGGAGTTCTTCTGGGCTCTCACCCGCCACGACGACGTGCGGGCCGCCAACCGAGACGTCGAGACGTTCTCGTCGGAGATCGGCGGCGTCCAGATGTGGAATCCCGACCCCGAGACCCACGGCCTGTTCAAGAACATGATCGACACCGACCCGCCTGACCACACCCGGCTCCGGCGGCTCGTCAACCGGGGGTTCACGCCTCGCATCGTCGCCACCTTCGAGGAGCACTACCACGAGGTCACCCGCCAGCTCATCGACCGGGCCGTCGCCAAGGGATCGTTCGACTTCGTCACCGAGGTGGCTGCCGAGCTGCCGCTGATCGCCATCGCCGAGCTGCTCGGCATCCCCGAGGACGAGCGCCAGCTCATCTTCGAATGGACGAACAAGATGGTGGGCAGCTCCGACCCCGAGTACGTCCTGGACGAGAACGAACCGCTCGAGGCCGGTACCCAGCTCTACCAGTACGCCAACCAGCTCGGCGCCAAGCGGCTGGCCGACCCGCGAGACGACATCGTGACCAAGCTGATCACCGAGGTCGACGGTGATGCCCTCGGCGCCCACGAGTTCGAGGTCTTCATCCTGTTGCTCTCGGTCGCCGGCAACGAGACCACTCGCAACGCCATCACCCACGGCCTGCTGGGCCTGCTCGAGAACCCCGACCAGATGACCCGGCTACGGGGCGGCGGTCGCGAGCTGTTCGACACCGCCGTCGAGGAGATGATCCGGTGGGCCTCGCCGGTCATCCACTTCCGTCGCACCGCGACGCGCGACGTCGAGATTCGCGACACCCGGATCTCCGCGGGGGACCCGGTGGTGCTGTTCTACATCTCGGCCAACCGCGACGAGGAGGCGTTCGCCGACCCCTTCCGCTTCGCCGTCGACCGCGAGCCCAACGACCACCTCGGCTTCGGTGGGGGCGGACCGCATTTCTGCCTCGGCGCCAACCTGGCGCGCATCGAGATGCGCGTGATGTTCGAGGAGCTGTTGGCGAGGACGTCCTCGATCGAGCAGACCGGACCGCCCGAGCGACTCCGGTCGAACTTCATCAACGGGATCAAGCACCTGCCGGTGACCGTCACCCCGGCCTGAGGCCCGACGGGTGGCCTGCCGTGGAAACCGACACCCGCCACGCACCGGCGCCGCGTACCATCTGGACATGGCGAGGCACCGGAGGAAGGGACCGAAGTCGACCCGCGCCGGGTGCCTGATGTGCAAGCCGCACAAGCATCAAGGCGCCAACCGGCGCGCCGCCATGAAGCCGGGCGATCGGCGAAGAGCGCAGTAGACGCCGGGGGAAAGCACTCGAGACGCGCCTACCGTCACGGCGTGACTCGACCCAGACAAGCTCTGTTCCTCCTGTTCGTCGGCCTGGCCGCGCTGGCCCTGTCGGCGTGCGGCGACGACGGCCCCGCCTCGGCCGCCGGCGATGGCGACCAAGCACTGGCGGCCGACGACGAGCCCGGCGCCGAGCCGGCCGAGCCCGACGACGCAACCGAACCCGCAAGTGCGTCCGATCCGGCGGGCTCCGAGCCAGGGGACGCGGCGCCGGAGCCGGAGGGCGCCGAGCCAGAGCCGGAGCCGGAGCCTGCCGAGCCGGAGCCGCCGAGCTTCGACTTCTCGGCCGTCTCGCCGATCGTCGAGGACTTCGTCGAGGAGAACGACCTCAACGGCGCCGGCCTGATCGTCGTCCACCGCGACGACGGGGTCGTCTACCACGAGCACTGGGGCGAGTTCGACGAGGACCGCATCTCGCTGATCGCCTCGTCGTCGAAGATGATCACCGCCGGCGTGCTGCTGCGCCTCGACGACGACGGCCTGCTCGACCTCGACGCGCCGGTCGCCGACGTGGTCGACTGGGGATCAGCCAACCCCGACGTCACCCCGGCCCAGCTGATCTCGAACAGCTCGGGCCTCGTCGGGCTGCTCCCCGACCCGGCCTACCCGCCGTACATCTGCCAGTACCTGGCTGTCGGCACCCTCCAGTCGTGCGGCGAGGCGATCTTCACCACCGCCGACGACGACGCCGAGATCGTTCCCCCCGACACCGAGTTCCGCTACGGCGGCGCCCAGTGGCAGGTCGCCGCCGCCGTCGCCGAGGCCGCGTCGGGCAGGTCCTGGGCCGAGCTGATCGACGAGACCTACGTGCAGCCCTGCGAGCTCGAGACGCTGGCCTTCAACAACCACTTCACCCAGCTCGGACCGGGCGGCTTCGAGTACCCCACCGACTTCGACGGCGATCCGTCGATCCTCGCCCCGACCGACAACCCGAACGCCGAGGGCGGCGCCTACGTCACCACCGGCGACTACGGGAAGCTGCTGCTCATGCACCTGCGCGACGGCATGTGCCCGAACGGGCAGGTGCTCTCGCCCGAGGCACTCGACCGGATGCACAGCGACCGCATCGGCGCCACCTACGAGGGCGACGCCTGGGATCCCGATACCGGGTACGGGATGGGCTGGTGGATCGACCGCGAGCGGGGCTACATCAGCGACGGTGGCGCCTACGGCACCGTCCCGTGGCTCGACCTCGACGACGGCTACGGGGCCTTCCTCGTGATCGAGGCGGACTCCCCGACCGGGAACCTGCTCGCCGAGCAGCTCTACGACGTGGTCGAGTCGGCGGTGACCGGGTCCTGACGGACGCCGTCAGGCGTCGGCCTGATACGGCGGGGCCGGGTCGTACTGGATGTAACGCTGGGTCGTGCGGGCATGGTCGACGCCGTGGATCTGACCCACCAGCCACAGTGCCATGTCGATCCCGGCCGACACGCCCTGGCTGGTGACGACCCGGCCGTCGACGACCCAGCGGGCGTCGCGGACCACGGTGACGTCCCCGCGACCCTCGAGGGTCTCCTCGAAGCCCCAGTGGGTCGCGAGCCGCCGACCCTTTCCCGGCCCGGCCTCGTGCAGCAGCAGCGACCCGGTGCAGACGCTGGTCGTCCACCGGGCGGTCTCGGCCACCGAAGCCAGCCACTCGATGACGCGCGGGTTCTCGACCTGGGCCCGGGTCCCCATCCCGCCGGGGACGAGCACGACGTCGAGATCGGGATGGTCGTCGAGGGTGTGGTCGGGCAGCACCCGCAGCCCCTTGTTGCAGCGGACCGGACGGTCGTGCTCGGCCACCAGGACGACGCGGTCGGGCGGCTCTCCGAGGTGCTCCCTCAGCATCGACGAAGCGGTGAACACCTCCCAGGGACCCACGAAGTCGAGCTCCTCGGCGTCGTCGAAGACCAGCAGGCCGAAGGTCGTCGGGCCGGCGGAGGTCATCGGGTCAGTCTCGCCCAGCGAGGACGGTGCGGGCGACAGTTTCGGCCGGGGCGCGCCGGTAGGCTCGGCGGCGCGGCAGCGCAGAGGAGAGGGACGACATGCCGAGGGGTGTGTTCCAGACGGCGATGGTAGGGAGCACCGCCGCTCTGCTGGCAGTCGTGCTGGTGGCCGGGATCAGCCAGCGCGAACAGGCTTCGGTGGCCACCGCCGCGCCGGCCGCGACCGACGACACCGCGCCCGAGGGCGACACCGTCGAGCCCGACCCGGTGCCCGACGACCCGTCTGCGACCGATCCCGGAGCCACCCCGGAGCCCGACGACCTCCCGCCGGATGACCCGGCACCCGACGACGACCCCGGCCCCGACGAACCCGCCCCCGACGACGACCCCGGCCCCGACGACCCCGCCCCCGACGACGGGGCACCCGACGACGGGGCCCCCGACGGGCCCAGCCCCGACGGGCCCAGCCAGCTCTCGGTCGTCACCTCGTTCGGGGGGATCACCGCCGAAGGCGGCGAGGTGCGCTTCGAGATCACGGTCACCAACCGGGGCAGCGCACCGGTCGCCGTCGAGGAGGCCGACATCCAGCTCGTCGGTCCC
>JBFJYB010000155.1:0-6447 GCA_041622835.1 Acidimicrobiales bacterium
ATGGCCGCGTTGGCCTCGGCATCGCCACCGTGCAGCTCGTCGAGCGCCGGCGCGTGCAGCCCCAGGCCGGCCGGATCCAGCGAGGACGTGGTGACCTCGCCCTCGCGAAGCTCGTGGACGACGTTCGGACCGGTCGTCGACAGCTCGTCGAGCCCCCCGTGCCCGGTCACGACCATCGACCGCTCGGAGCCGGTCGCGGCCAGCACCCGCACCATCCGCGCCCCGACGTCGGGATCGGTCACGCCGACCACCTGGCGCCGGAGCCGCCCGGGGTGCGAGAGCGGTCCGAGGATGTTGAACACGGTCGGGATGCCGAGGTCGGCTCGGACCGGCGCCGCGAACCGCATGGCCGGATGGAACGTCCTGGCGAAGGCGAAGCCGACACCGGCCTCGGAGACGCAGCGCTCGACCGCCTGCGGCTCGAGGTCGATGCCGACGCCCAGCGCCTCGAGCAGGTCGAACGAGCCCGAGGTCGACGACGCCTTGCGGTTGCCGTGCTTGCACACGATCGCACCGGCCCCGGCCGCGACGAAGCAGGCCATGGTCGAGACGTTCAACGCCGCCTCCCGCCCGAGGCTGGACCCGCCCGCTCCGACCAGGTCGATCGCCTCCGGAGGAAGCGTGAGCGGCTCGGCGGCACCGACCATGGCCCGCACCATCCCCGCCAGCTCGTCGATCGCCTCACCCTTCTGCCTGAGGGCGACCACGAACGCCGAGATCTGCGCCGGCGTCGCCGCCCCCGACAGGATCTCGCCGAGGGCGGTCTCGGCGGCGTCGCCCGACAGGTCGCGGCCCTCGGTCAGCGCGCCCAGCACGCCGGGCCACCCGCCGTGCTCAGCCAGGCCCATCGAACTTCACCTCACCGGCGGCTCATCATCAGAGAAACCTCATCTCAGAGGAGGTCTGCGAGGCCCTCGCCGAACCGGCCGGCGTGGGCCCTCTCGGCCCGGGCCAGCGTCTCCAGCCACTCGGCGATCTCGTCGAAACCCTCGTCTCGGGCGATCTTGGCGAAGCCGGGGTACATCTCGGTGTACTCGTAGGTCTCGCCGGCGATGGCCGACCGCAGGTTGTCCTCGGTGGAGCCGATCTGCTCCCCCGTGGCCGGATCGCCGACCTCGGACAGGAAGTCGAGATGACCGAAGGCGTGACCGGTCTCGCCCTCGGCAACCGACCGGAACAGGGCGGCGACGTCGGGATAGCCCTCGACGTCGGCCTTCTGGGCGAAGTAGAGATAGCGGCGGTTGGCCTGGCTCGCGGCGGCGAGCGCCTCCTTGAGGTTCTCGTGGGTCTGGGTGCCTTCCAGCTTCGGCATCCTGAGGGCTTCTCCTCGTGGGTCGGGTCCGACGAGCGGCTCGCGGGGGTCGCAGCCGGCACCCTAACGGCCGCCGACCCCGATCGGGACCCGGCACCGGGCTGCGCTCCGCTACCTGCGTGCCCACCCGGGGCGCCCACCTAGGATGCGCCCCATGAGCCTCGGCTCCTTCGACCGCCCGACGGCCCTCGACGCGCTCCGCGACCCCGACGCCCGCTTCGACGTCCTCGTCGTCGGGGGTGGCATCACCGGCGCCGGCGTGGCGCTCGATGCGGCGAGCCGCGGCCTGCGCACCGCCCTGGTCGAGCGGGACGACTTCGCCAGCGGCACCTCGTCGAAGTCGTCGAAGATGATCCACGGCGGCCTGCGTTACCTCCAGCAGGGGGACCTTCGTCTGGTGTACGAGGCCCTCGCCGAGCGCCAGCACCTGCTCCGCAACGCCCCCCACCTCGTCGGCGAGCTGCCGTTGCTCCTGCCGATCCTCAGCCGCGACGGCCTCATCCCCCGCCGGGTCGCCAGGGCCTTGGGCACGGCGATGTGGATGTACGACCTCACCGGCGGCGCCCGGATCGGCAAGCTCCACCGGAAGGTGAGCGGCGCCGAGGCCACCGAGCTGTTCCCGATGCTGCCTCGTGACCGGGTCGCCGGCGGGTACGTCTACTACGACTGCGTGGCCGACGACGCCCGCCTCACGCTGTCCATCGCCCGGACCGCGGCGCTCGATTACGGCGCGGTCGTCGCCAACCGCGTCGGGCTCACCGGCTTCGACCCCGAGGCCGGGGGAGCTCGCGCCCACCTCCGGACCAGCGAGGGTCAGGACTTCGATCTCCGGGCGGGAGCGATCGTCAACGCCACGGGCGTGTGGGCCGACTCGGTGGTCTCCATGGGAGCCGACGAGCCGGCGCGCCGCATCCGACCGGCCAAGGGCACCCACGTCACCGTCCCCTGGTCCAAGCTGCAGAGCTCGATCGCCGCCATCGTGCCGGTCCGGGGCGACAAGCGCTCGGTCTTCGTCGTGCCGTGGGGCGACTTCGCCTACATCGGCACGACCGACACCGACTACGACGGGCCGCTCGACGACCCGCAGTGCACGCCCGACGACATCGCCTACCTCCTCGACGCCGTCAACCGGTCCACCACCGCCAACCTCACCGTCGACGACGTCACCGGCACCTGGGCCGGCCTTCGGCCGCTCGTGGCCGACGGCGACGCCAGCGCCAAGACCGCCGACCTGTCGCGGCGACACCGGGTCGAGATCGACGGCCCGCTGGTCACGGTGACCGGCGGGAAGCTGACCACCTCCCGCAAGATGGCGACCGACACCGTCGACGCCGTCGGGGACCTCGTCGACCGCGACACCATGCGGTTCCTGCGCCGCAGCCGCACCGCCAAGCTGCCGATCCGCGGTGCCGAAGGCCTGGCCGACGTGGCCGACGAGCTGGCCGGACGGTCCGAGATCGGACGGGAGCTGGCCGAGCACCTGCTGGGCCGGTACGGAGCCGAGGCCGCAGTGCTCGTGGCCATGATCGACAGCGAGCCGACGCTCGGTGAACGTCTCGACCCGCGCCTTCCCTCCATCGGCGCCGAGGTGGTCTACGCCGCCCGCTACGAGATGGTGAACACGCTCGACGACGTCCTCAGCCGCCGGTTGCGCAGCCGGCTCCGCCACGCGGGAGCTGCGGCGGCGAGCGCGCCCCGCGCCAGCGAGCTGGTCGGGGCCGAGCTGGGCTGGGACGACGACCGCCGAGCCCACGAGGTCGATGCGTTCCGACGCTCGCTGCTCGACGAGCGCAGCGCAGCCGGGCTTCCCGAGCCCTTCGAGCTGGCCCAGCGCGGGGCCGGGCCGTGACCGGGTCATGACCTCCGAGGCCGCGCCCACTGGTCCCACGTCCACTGGTCCCACGCCCACCGGGACCGCGCCCACCGGGACCGCGCCCACGCCGCCCATCGCGCTCGGCGGGGACCCGGAGGCAGTGTCGGCTCGCCTCGACAGCCGCCACGTTGCGGTCGACGACGCCCTCGTCGCCGCCCTGGCCGAGATCTGCGAGGTGTCCACCGAGGCCGCCGACCTGGCCGAGACCAGCCGCGACTGGTGGCCGTTGGCGATGACCTGGGCGCTCGACGGGCAGGTCGGGCAGCTGGCGGCGGTTGTCGCTCGTCCCGCCGACGAGGCCGAGGTCGGCCAGGTGGTCGGCCGGTGCGCCGAGGAAGGCGTCCCGGTGACGGTGACCGGTGGGCGCAGCGGCGTCTGCGGCGGCTCGGTCCCGCTCCACGGCGGCGTCGCTCTCGACCTCACCCGACTCCAAGGCATCTGCGGCCTCGACACCGAGTCGCTGATCGTCGACGTGGCGGCCGGCACGTTCGGCAACGATCTCGAGGACGAGCTGCGCGCCATCCACGGATGCACCCTCGGCCACTGGCCGCAGTCGATCGAGCTGTCGACGGTCGGTGGCTGGTTGGCCTGCCGGTCCGCCGGCCAGCTCTCCACCCGCTACGGGAAGATCGAGGACATGGTCGTGGGTCTCGACGTCGTGCTGGCCGACGGAAGCCTTCTCCGGTGCGGTGGGCATCCGCGCCAAGCGGTCGGCCCCGACCTCACCCAGCTCTTCGTCGGATCGGAGGGGACCCTCGGGGTGATAACCGGCGCCCGCCTGCGGGTCCACCGGCTCCCGACTGGCGAGGGGCGGCGCGCCTTCGGGTTCACCAGCTTCGAGGACGGCATGGCCGCCTGCCGCCGGATTCTCCAGCGGGGAGCCACCCCGGCGGTGCTGCGCCTGTACGACGCGGTCGAGAGCCGGCGCAACTTCGGAGCCGACGGGTCGACCCACCTTCTCCTCGTGCTCGACGAGGCCGATCCCCACCTGCTGGCGGCGACGATGGCGATCGTCGACGAGGAGTGCGCCAACGCCCGGGCCGAAGACGAGGCGCTGGTCGGGCAGTGGTGGTCGCACCGCAACGACGTCTCCGCCCTCGAAAGCCTGATATCGGGCGGGCTGGTCGTCGACACCATGGAGCTCTCCGGACCCTGGTCGGTACTCGACCGCGTCTACGCCGACACGCTCGCGGCCATCGCCGCCGTCGACGGCACCCTGGCGGTGTCGGCCCACCAGTCGCACTCGTACCCCGACGGCGCCTGCCTCTACTTCACCTTCGGCGGGAAGCCGGCAGCCGACCAGAAGGACGCCTACTACCACCAGGTGTGGGACGCCGGAACCAACGCCGCCCTCGCCGCCGGCGGGTCGCTGAGCCACCATCACGGCGTCGGCCTCAACCGCAGCCGGTTCGTTGCCTCGGCGCTGGGCGGCGGCGCCGACGCCCTCGCCCGCCTCAAGACCGCCTTCGACCCGACCGGCATCCTCAACCCAGGGAAGATGGGGCTGCCCGATCTCTTCGCTGGGGATGGTGGTCCGTGAGGGTCGGCGCCCCGCTCCGCAGCCGACCTCGGCTCGCCGTCGATCGCCGGGCGCTCTCGGTGGGCCTGCTCGCCATGACGGCGACGACGCTCGCCACGGGCGTGGTCGCGACCATCGTCGACCGGACTGCCGACCTCGGTCCCCGCAGCAACTGGACGTTCCTGCTCGGGCTCGTCGTCCTCGCCGGCTGGGTGGCAGGCGGCATCGTCGCCGGCACCGTCGGCCGGTCCGCCCCGGTCACTCACGCTCTGGTCGCGGCGACCGTCGTCTGGGGTGGGTGGCAGATCGTCGCCGCACTACGCGACGCCAGCGGTGGCTGGGCCACGGTGGCGGTCAACGGGTTGCTGGCGGTGGGCGCCGGCCTCCTCGGCGGGGTGATCGCCGGCCGGAGACGCCGATGAGCGTCCTGGTCGTCGACGTGGGCACGAGCGGGGTCCGGGCCGCGGTCGTCGACGCCGACGCCACCATCCGGCTCGACGTGCGCCGCGAGGTCCTGCCCGACACACCGATGGCTGGGCTCGTCGAGTTCGACGCCTCGGTGCTGGCCGACGCGGTGCTCGCCACCGCCACCGAGGCCGCCAGCCAGGCGGGCGACGTGTCGGCGGTGGGGATCGCCAACCAGCGGGCCTCCACCATCGTGTGGGACCGCAGCACCGGTGAGCCGGTGGCGCCGGCCCTCGGATGGCAGGACCTGCGAACCGTCGGCGAGTGCCTGGTGCTCCAAGCCGACGGCATTCGGCTGGCCCCGAACCAGTCGGCGACCAAGCTGGCCCATCTGCTCGATCTGGTCGACGCCGACCGGGACCGCGATCTCGCCTTCGGCACCGTCGACACCTGGGTGGCCTGGACGCTGTCGCAGGGCGCGGTGCACGTGACCGACGCCAGCAACGCCTCCGTCACCGGCCTCACCCGCGCCGCCGCGTCGCAAGCGCAAGAGCAAGCGCAAGCGCAAGAACAAGAGCAAGCGCAAGAGCACGAGGAGGTTGGCGAGTCCGGGCACGAGGGGGTGGTGTGGGACGACGCCATGCTCGACCGGCTCGCCATCCCCCGCTCGGTGCTGCCGACCATCGTGGACTCGTCGGCGACCGTGGGCGAGGCCACCGCGCTGCCGGGGTCGCCGGTGATCGCCGGCCTGGTCGGCGACCAGCAGTCGTCGCTGATCGGGCAGGCCTGCGTCCGACCGGGCCTGGCCAAGATCACCTTCGGCACCGGCGGCATGCTCGACGTGTGCGTGGGCGGCGACCGGCCCGGCTTCGACGTGCAGGGTGGGGCGGGCTGCTTTCCGCTCGTCGCCTGGCGCGACAGCAACGGCACGGTATGGGGGGTCGAGGCGATCATGCTGGCCGCCGGCACCAACGTCGAGTGGCTGCGTGACGACCTGGGGCTCATCGCCACCGCGGCCGAGTCCCACGACGTCGCGTCGTCGGTCGACGACACCGCCGGCGTGATGTACGTGCCGGCCCCGCTCGGCCTCGGCACCCCGAGGTGGGACTTCGGTGCCCGGGGCACGCTCGTCGGGCTCACCCGCGGGTCGACCGCCGCCCACGTCGTCCGGGCCGTGCTGGAGGGGGTCGCCCACCGGGGCGCCGACCTGGCCGACGCGGCCGAGGCCGACACCGGCTACCCGCTCGCCAGCCTGCGGGTCGACGGCGGGATGTCGGCCAACCCGACGTTCGTGCAGGCCCTGGCCGACGCCACCCAGCGACCGATCGAGGTGGCGCC
>JBFJYB010000156.1:0-6435 GCA_041622835.1 Acidimicrobiales bacterium
CGTGAGCACGCGACCGTCCCGACCATCATCGACGGCGACGGCAACTGCCACGTGTACGTCGACGCGGCGGCCGATCCCGACATGGCCGTCGCCATCGTGCACAACGCCAAGACCTCCCGACCGTCGGTCTGCAACTCGGCCGAGTCACTCGTCGTCCACTCGAGCCTCGCCGACTCGCTGCTGCCCCGCCTCGCCGCCGCGCTCGACGGGGTCGAGCTGGTCGGCGACGAGCGGGCCCGCGGCACCGTCGCCTCGATCGGGGCCGCAACCGACGACGACCACGCCACCGAGTTCCTCGACCTCAAGATGTCGGTGAAGGTCGTCGACTCGCTCGACGAGGCCATCGACCACGTCAACACCAACGGCTCGGGGCACTCCGAGGCGATCGTCACCCGCGATCTGGCGGCCGCCGAGCGCTTCACCCACGAGGTCGACGCGGCGGCCGTGCTGGTCAACGCGTCCACCCGGTTCGTCGACGGCGAGGAGTTCGGGTTCGGCGCCGAGATCGGCATCAGCACCCAGAAACTCCACGCCAGGGGGCCGATGGGCCTCGAGGCGCTGACCACCGCCAAGTACGTGGTCACCGGCGACGGCCACGTCCGCTGAATGCCGACCGCGGGCGCTGAGCTCGATTGGGGGCCGAACGGGATGGCCCGTACCCTGGCTCCATGACCGACCGCTTCGATTCCGTCGCCAGCGTCCGAGCCGGCCTGACCGGCGTCGACTACCTCGCCGACGACGGGATCGCAGGTGTCGTGTACCTGGCCGACCGGCTCGACAAGCCCGTCCTCGTCGAGGGCCCGGCCGGCACCGGCAAGACCCAGCTCGCCAAGAGCGTGGCCGAGATGGCCGGTGCCAGGCTGATCCGGCTCCAGTGCTACGAGGGCCTCGACGAGTCGAAGGCGCTCTACGAGTGGAACTACAAGAAGCAGCTGCTGCGCATCCAGGCGGAGCGCAACGTCGACGCGACCTGGGACGAGGTCGAGGACGACATCTTCGCCGAGGACTTCCTGCTCACCCGGCCGCTGCTCGAGGCCATCCGGTCCGACGAGCCGGTGGTGCTGCTGATCGACGAGGTCGACCGGGTCGAGGTCGAGACCGAGGCGCTGCTGCTGGAGATCCTCTCCGACTACCAGGTGTCGATCCCCGAGCTGGGCACCGTCGAGGCGGTGCAGATCCCGCTGGTGTTCCTGACCTCCAACAACACCCGTGAGCTGTCCGAGGCGCTGAAGCGCCGCTGCCTCTACTTGCACATCGACTATCCCGACCTCGAGCGCGAGAAGCAGATCGTGCTCACGAAGGTCCCCGACGTGACCGACAGCCTGGCCGACCAGGTGGCGCGCATCGTCAGGTCGGTGCGCCAGCTCGAGCTCAAGAAGTCGCCGTCGGTGTCGGAGACCCTCGACTGGGCTCGCACCCTGGTTCTGTTGGGTGTCCAGCACATCGATGCCGAGACCGCGTCGGACACGGTGAACATCCTGCTCAAGTACCGCACCGACATCGAGAAGGCCCTCAAGGAGTTCTCGGTCAACGACGACTCGTTCGCCGCCGAGGGTGCCGGATCCACCTGACCGTGAGCACGGCCACCGACGCCCCGCTCCTCGAGCTGCTCACCGGCTTCATCCGCGAGCTGCGCAGCGCCGGGCTGCCGGTCAGCCTCACCGAGAACCTCGACGCCATGGAGGCGGTGACCCACATCCCCATCGAGGATCGCCAGGCGTTCAAGTACGCGCTGGGGGCCACGCTCGTGAAGAACCACGCCCACTGGCGGGCGTTCGAGACCGTGTTCGAGGTGTACTTCTCGCTGCGGGGTCGCGAGTACGACCTGGTCGACGGCGAGTGGCCCGACGTCGACGTCGACGATGGGGCCGAGGGTCGCGACGGCGACGGCGACCGGCAGGGGCAGGGGAGTGGCGGCGGCCAGGGCCTCTCGCCCGAGGAGCTGGCCCAGATGCTGTACCAGGCGCTGCTCAACGGTGACCAGGCGTTGATGCGGGCCATGGCCAGACAGGCCGTGCGCCGGTACGCGGGGATGGAGCCCGGTCGGCCGGTCGGCGGCACCTACTACCTCTACCGGACGCTGCGGAACCTCGACCTCGACCGGGTGCTCGAGCAGCTGATGAACCAGGTCCACCTCGACGCCCCCGAGCCGCTCACGCCGCTCGAGGAACGGCTCGAGCGCGACGAGTTCGAGTCGCGCATCGAGGATCTCAAGAAGGAGGTCGAGGCCGAGATCCGGCGGCGGCTGGTCGCCGACCGCGGCGTCGAGGCCATGGCCAAGACGCTGCGGAAGCCGTTGCCCGAGGACGTCGACTTCATGCACGCGACCCGAGAGGAGATGCTGGCGCTGCGGCGGGCCATCCACCCGCTCACCCGCAAGCTGGCGGTGCGTCTCGCCCGCAAGCGACGGCACGGCCGCAAGGGCCCGCTCGACTTCCGCAGCACGGTGCGGCACTCGCTGAGCTACGGCGGGGTGCCGGCCGAGCCCAAGTTCCGCTATCCCCGCCCGTCGAAGCCCGAGATCATGGTCGTGGCCGACATCAGCGGCTCGGTGGCCGCCTTCGCCCGCTTCACGCTGCACCTGGTGCACGCCATCAGCAGCCAGTTCTCCAAGGTGCGGTCGTTCGTGTTCATCGACGGGCTCGACGAGGTCACGTCGTACTTCGAAGGTGCCGAGGACATCAGCGAGGCGGTGCACCGGGTCAACACCGAGGCCGACGTGGTGTGGGTCGACGGCCACTCCGACTACGGCCACGCCTTCGAGGTGTTCTGGGAGCGCTACGGCCGCGACGTCTCCCCGAAGACCACGGTCCTCATCCTGGGTGACGCCCGCAACAACTACCACGCGGCCCAGTCGTGGATCGTCAAGGAGATCGAACACCGGGCCCGCCACGTCTACTGGCTCAACCCCGAGCCCCGGTCGTACTGGGACACCGGCGACTCGATCGTGTCCGAGTACGGCATCCACTGCGACGGCACGTTCGAGGTCCGCAACCTCCGTCAACTCGAGCGCTTCGTCGAGACCCTGGTCTAGCCCTCCGGTCCAGCGCCCTGGCCGGTCATGGATCCAGGGCGGGTCAGAGGTGGAGGCCGCACTCGGTCTTGGTCGACCCGGCCCAGCGGCCGGCCCGCGGGTCGTCGACGCCTGCCCGGGTGGTGCACGGCATGCAGCCGATCGACGGGTAGCCCTGCGCGACCAGCGGGTTGACGACGACGTCGTGCCGCTCGATGTACTCGTCGACCTGCCGGTCGGTCCAGGCGGCGAGCGGGTTGACCTTCACCAGCCCCCGGAGATCGTGGGTGAGGATCGCGGTGTGGGCCCGGCTCTCGCTTTCGGCCCGTCGCACCCCGCTGAGCCACGCGGCTCGTCCGGCCAGCGCCCGGTCGAGCTGGCCGACCTTCACCGCCGAGCAGCAGTTCTCGGGATCGATCCGCCACAGCTCCTCGGCGTGGGGAGCGACGGTGAGCATGCGCAGGTTCAGCCCGTACCGCCGCCGCACCACCTCCACCGTCTCGAGCGTCTCGGGGAAGTGGTACCCGGTGTCGATGAACACGACCTCGATCGCAGGATCGACCCGCACGGCCAGGTCGATCAGCACCGCGTCGGTCATCGAGCTCGCCAGGCTCAGGTACGGGCCGAACTCACCGACGGCCCACTCGACGATCTCGTGGGCCGGCGCGCCCTCGAAGTCGGCGCTCAGCGAGGCCAGCTCGTCGGGGTCGAAGCGGGTCACCGGGGGAGCGATGGTGACCGGCCGTTCACTGACGATGGTCATGGGCCGGTGGTCAGGTCGCGCACTCGGAGTCGCCCACCGTCGCCTCGTACGGCCCGGTCTCGCCGTAGTCGACGTAGTAGTCCGGTCCCTCGTCGGGGGTCGGGAACCGATCGAGGTCGCGCAGATCCTCGGCGACCGCGGCGGTGCCCCCGGCGCGGTCCAGCCATTCGGAGAAGGCCTCGGCGGGCTGTCGCTCGTCGCGGAAGCGGCGCACGACCCGCACCGTCGCTTCGACTGCGTTCTTGGCCGGGAGCCGCAGCGCCTTCTTGCCGAAGTTGATCCTCTCGCCGCCCACGTGGCCGCCGAGCATCATCTGGTAGCCCGGCGCGGTGCGGCGGTGGGCCCGTCGCTCGGCGCCGAAGAAGCCGATGTCGGCGACGTGGTGCTGGCCGCAGGAGTTGGGGCAGCCGCTGATGTTGGTGCGGACGCCACCCACCTCGGCCAGGCCCTCGGCGTCGAGCGCGGCACCGATGGCATCGGCCAGCCCGCGCGACTGGGTGACGGCCAGGTTGCAGGTGTCGGCGCCCGGGCAGGCGACCACGTCGCGGGCCAGCTCGGCGCCGGGCTCGGCCATCCCGATCGCCGACAGCCGGTCGAACAGGATCCCGAGCTGGTCCTCACCGAGGTTGCGGAAGACGAGGTTCTGGCGGTTGGTGACGCGGACCTCGGCCCCGAGCTCCCGTTGGATCGACGCCAGTGCCCGGAACTGATCGGAGGTGACGTCGCCCAGCCGCGCCCAGGCGTAGGCCGAGACGGTGTGACGGGCGACGCCCCGCACGACGTTGGCGTCCTCCCAGCGCGCGTAGGCGCCATGGGGGCGAAGGCTGACCGGGGTGCCGTGTCCGACCGGTGTCGGCGTCGCGCCCGCGGCCACCCCGGCCGGCGCGTCGCCGTGCTTGCGGACGTGCTCGGGGATGCCGCCCGGCCAGGTGGCCGACGCGACGAGGAAGTGCCGCTCCTTCAACACCTGGCGCTGCAGCTCCTCGAACCCGAGGGTGTCGACCAGCCACTTCAGGCGGGCTCGGAGCTTGTTCTCGCGGTTGCCGTTGTGGTCGAACACCCGCAGCACCGCCTCGATCGTGGCCAGCAGGTCCTCCCGGGGCGTGAACTCCTCGAGAGCGAGCGCGGGGTGGGGGTTGGCGCCCAGACCGCCGGCGATGAAGACGCGGAAGCCCGGCTCGACCGAACCGTCGTCGCGCCGGCGGGCCGTGGCGATGACGCCCACGTCGTTGAACATGGCCTGCCCGCAGTCGGTGGCACATCCCGAGAAGTTGATCTTGAACTTGCGGGGCATGCGCTGGCTGATCGGGTTCCGGAGGAAGTGCTCGTAGGTGGCTTCGGCCCACGCGGTGACGTCGATGACCTCGTGGGGGCAGGCTCCCGCCAGATGGCAGGCCTGGACGTTCCTGACCGTGTCGCCGCACGCCTCGCGGGTGGTGAGCCCGACCGACATCAGGTCGCGCATCACCGCGGGAACCTGTTCGAGCGGCACGAAGTGGAACTGGAGGTTCTGTCGGGTCGTGATGTGGCCCCAGCCGCGGGAGTACCGGTCGACGACGTGGCCGAGCATGTCGAGCTGGGCGGCCGACAGCACGCCGGCGGGGATCTTGACCCGCACCATCTGGTTGTGGCCGCCCTGGCGCTGGCCGTAGATCCCGTTGTTCAGACGGAAGACCCGGAAGGCGTCCTCGTCGAGGTCGCCGGCCAGGTAGCGCTCGAGCTGCACCTCGAACTTCTCGATGTCGGCGGCGATGGCCGCATCGACGATCGGCTCACCGGCGACGGTGACCTCGGGGATCGGCATGGGGGACTCCGCTCTCTGGACCGTCCCGACCACTCTCGATAAAGATGATCGGCTTACTCAGGTATTGGGAGGTTATAGCAAACCTGAGTAAGTAGATCAACATTTACGAGAATCCCGGCTCAGGAGCGGGATCGCAGCAGCTCGGCCACCCGGAACGCCAGGTCGAGCGACTGGCGGGCGTTGAGCCGCGGATCGCAGATCGTCTCGTACCGCAGCTCGAGGTCCTCGTCGGCCAGCTCCTCGGAGCCGCCCAGGCACTCGGTGACGTTCTCGCCGGTCAGCTCGACGTGGATCCCACCCGGGTTGGATCCGACCTGGCGGTGGGCCGCGAAGAAGCCCTCGATCTCGGCCACGACGTGATCGAGATGCCGGGTCTTGCGGCCGCCAGCCGAGGCGAAGGTGTTGCCGTGCATCGGGTCGCACACCCACACCACCGGGTGGCCGGCGTCCTCGACCGCAGTGAGCAGCGGCGGGAGGCACTCGGCGACCCGGTCGGCACCCATGCGCGACACCAGCGTCAGCCGGCCCGGGATCCGGCCGGGATTCAGCCGTTCGCACAGCGCCAGCGCCTCGTCGGGCGTGGCGGTCGGGCCGAGCTTGCAGCCCACCGGGTTGTGGATCCCGCGGGCGAACTCGACGTGGGCCCCATCGAGACGGCGCGTCCGCTCGCCGATCCACACCATGTGGGCCGAGCAGTCGTACCAGTCGCCGGTGAGGCTGTCCTCGCGGGTGAGCGCTTCCTCGTAGCCGAGGATCAGCGCCTCGTGGCTCGTGTAGAAGTCGACCTGGTGGAGCCGGGTCTCGTCCTCGGTCGAGAAGCCGCAGGCCTTCATGAAGCCGAGGGCGGCGTCGATC
>JBFJYB010000157.1:0-6389 GCA_041622835.1 Acidimicrobiales bacterium
CGATCCTCCGCGGCCCCCTCCAGCAGATCTGAGCCAGCGCTTTCCGCCCGCGGCGCAGGGCGACACCTTCGCTTCCGCCAAGGACGGCGGAAGCGAAGCAGTGGAGAGGGCGTATGGCGCGGCCACGGATGGCCGCTACTGCGAACGCCCAGGTCGGAACCGGTCGCCCGTCGCGCCCGCGGCGCAGGGCGACACCTTCGCTTCCGCCATGGACGGCGGAAGCGAAGCATCAAAGAAGAGGGTTCTGCCAGGTGGTGGCAGCCCAGAGTCCGCCCACGAAGGCCAGCGCGACGACGGCGGCCGCTCCCACGTAGCCGACCCACGGCTTGGCGTTGCGCCGGGGGGCCTCGTAGTACAACCACCCGATGGCGAGACCACCGACGAGGCCGCCGGCATGGCCGCCGACGCTGATGCCCGGCACCGTGATGCTCACGATGACGTTGACGATGATGAGCGTCCCGATCCCGGACTGCCACAGGCTGATGCCGTGCGAGCGCTGGGCGACGAGGGCCGCCCCCATCAGGCCGTACACCGCCCCCGACGCGCCGACCGTCAGCGCGGTGGGGTTGTCGACCAGCGCACCCGCCGAGCCGGCGAGCAGTGCCCCGAAGTACAGCAGCCCGTACCGCCAGCGGCCCAGTGCCTCTTCGAGCTGGGAGCCGATCATCCACAGCAGCAGCATGTTGAACCCGAGATGGATGACGCCGCTGTGCAGGAAACCACCGGTGATCAGGCGGTACCACTCGCCGCGCACGTCGATGAGACCACCGTTGATGCCGTAGTCGAGGCTCAGCCCGTCGAAGCGGTCACGGCGGTTGATCTGATCGCCCACCCCCAGGCCGATCAGGAACACGACGATGTTGGCCGCCACCAGCCCCATGGTGACCAGCGGGCGGCTCAACAGGTCGCCGGGCCGTACCACCTTCTGGGCCCCGGCCTTGGTGCACTCGGGACAGTGGAAGCCGACCGAGGCCTGGTGCATGCACCAGGGGCAGATGAACCGCCCGCACCGCTGGCAGCGGACCCCGGCGTCGCGGTCGGGGTGCACGTAGCAGTGCTCGCGCGCTCGGAGGGGTTCGCTCACGGCTGGAACGGTATCGGCGCGATCAGACCATGTGAGTGCGACCTCACGGCCGGGAGCCCGACGGTAGGGTGCCCGGCGTGCCGGTCGCCGTGGTGCTCGCCCACGAGGGTGGATGGGACGAGATCCTGCTGGTGGCCGCTCCGCTGCTGGTGATCGGGCTGGTGCTCCTGGTCGCCGACCGCCGGGCGCGGCGCCGGCGCCAGGACGACGAGATCTGACCTCGGCCGGGATCGGTCAGGATGCGGCCACGTCGGCGCCCAGGCCGCGCAGCTTGCCGACGAAGTCCTCGTAGCCCCGTTCGATGTGGTGGGCGTCGGCGACCGTCGTCTCGCCGTCGGCCGCCAGCCCGGCGATCACCATCGCGGCGCCGGCCCGGATGTCGTGCGAGCGCACCGGAGCGCCCGAAAGGCGCCGGACGCCGCGAATGACGGCGTGGTGGCTCTCGGTGCGGATGTCGGCTCCCATTCGGGTCAACTCGTCGACGTACCGGAAGCGGCCGGCGAAGAGGTTCTCGGTCACGATGCCGACGCCGTCGGCCACCGTCAGCATGGCCACCAGCAGCGGCAGGTAGTCGGTGGCCAGGCCGGGGTAGGGCAGGGTCGACACGTCGACCGAGCGCGCCCGCTCGCGGGCCATCGCCCACAAGCCGTCGGGGTCGGGTGAGATCCGCATCCCCATCTGGCCGAGCTTCTGGCACAGCACGTCCATGTGGTCGGGTCGGGCGCCGACGAGGGTGATCTCGCCGCCGACCACGCCGAGGGCGGCAAGGAACGTGGCCGCCTCGATGCGGTCGGGGATGACGGTGTGCTCGACCGGTGACAGCTCCTCGACGCCCTCGATCGTGATGGTGGAGCTGCCCGCGCCGACGACGTGGGCGCCCATCCGGTTGAGGAAGGCGGCCAGGTCGGCGATCTCGGGCTCGCGTGCCGCGTTGTCGATGACGGTCGTCCCCTTGGCGAGGACGCCGGCCATGAGGAGGTTCTCGGTGGCCCCGACGCTCGGGAACTCGAGCACGACCCGGGCCCCGATCAGACCGTCGCTGTAACCGCTGACGTAGCCGTGCGCCGACTCGAACCGGGCGCCGAGCGCTTCGAGCCCGCTCAGGTGCATGTCGATCGGACGGGGACCGAAGTCGTCGCCGCCGGGCAGCGCCACCCGGGCCCGACCGAACCGGGCCAGCAGCGGGCCGAGCACGACGATGCTGGCCCGCATCTTCTCGACCAGCTCGTACGGCGCCTCGGTGGCGATGTCGGGCGGGTGGTCCACGGCCAGCCGGGCCGGCCCCGAGCGCTCGACGGTCATGCCCATCGACTCGAGCAGCGCCGACATCCACGTGACGTCGGCGATGTCGGGCACGTTGTCCAGCACGAAACGGCCCTCGGCGAGCGTCGTCGCCGCCATCAGCTTGAGCACCGAGTTCTTGGCGCCGCTGATGGCGACGTGGCCGGTCAGCGGCCCGCTGGGCCGCACCGTGATGGCGTCCACCCGATCAGTATGCTCCGCCGGTGGCGCGCCTGAGTACCACCCGTGTGGTCGACGCCGACGGGCTCGAACGGCTCCGGCAGCCACGCGACGACCACCTGGTGCTCGAGAACGAGGAGGGGGACGACCGTTTCGTCGCGGTCGGCGGGCCCTTCGATCGCTACGAACGGTCGCTGTCGGTCGACGACCACGGCGACGGCAGGACGACGGTCGTGGAGACGATCGAGTTCTCGCTGGCGGTGCCGGTGTGGAAGGTGCTGATCACGCCGCTCGCCCGTCGCGCGCTCCGCCACCCGCCGGCGCCGGGCCGGCTGCCGTGGTGGGCGCCCCCCGACCGCTTCGACCCGCGAGCGGCCCGAGTCGTCGCCATGTTGTGCACGATGGCGGTGCTCGCCGGCTACCTGGGCACGCTGATCAGCCAGACGATCACCTTCGCGGCCGACGAGTTCGATCGCAGCAAGAGCGCCCAGGGCGTCACGCTCGCCGCGGTTCGGGTCGGGGTCGTGATCGCGGTGGCGATGACCGCTCTCGCCGACCGCCGCGGTCGCCGGCCGATCCTGCTGGCTGCGGCGCTCGCGGGGTGCGTCGTGGCGGCCACCGGCGCCCTGGCGCCCGACCTCTGGGGACTGGGCCTGAGCCAGTCGCTGGCGCGGGGCCTCTCGACCTCGCTGGCGCTGCTCATCGGCATCATGGCGGCCGAGGAGACGCCGGCGGCGTCTCGCGCCTACGTCGCGTCGGTCCTGGCGATGACCGCCGCCCTCGGCTCGGGGATGGTGGTGTGGCTGCTGCCGCTGGCCGACCTCGACACCAGCGCGTGGCGGCTCCTCTACCTCGTCCCGCTGCTGGCCGTCCCGGGGGTCGTGGTGATCGGCCGCAACCTCCCCGAGTCGCGCCGCTACCAGGCCACCCGCTCGTTCCGTCGCCCCCCCGACGCCACCCAGCAGTCGCGCCTGGTGCTCCTGGCCGCCACCTTCTTCCTGATCGCCATGTTCGCGGCCCCCGCGTCGCAGTTCCAGAACGAGTTCCTGCGCGACGAGCGGGGGTTCTCGGCGGCGCGGATCACCTTGTTCCAGCTCACCGTGAACACGCCGGCCGGCATCGGCGTGCTGGTGGCGGGCCGGCTCGCCGACACCCGGGGCCGACGCATCGTGGCCACCATCGGCCTGCTCGGCGGGGCCACCGCAACCGTGCTGCGGTACGGGGCGTCCGGCTGGCCGATGTGGGTCTGGGGCGTGGTCGGCACCATCGTCGGAGCTGCCACCATCCCGTCGCTCGGCGTCTACGCGCCCGAGCTGTTCGCCACCGGGCGCCGGGGCACGAACAACGGGCGGGTGACCGTGGTCGCGGTGGCCGGCAGCGCGATCGGGCTGCTGCTGGCCGGGTACCTCTTCGACCGGATCTCGTTCGGGGCCACCTTCGCCATCCTCGCCGTCGCCCCGCTCGTCGTCGCCATCCTCGTGCTGGTGCGCTACCCGGAGACCGCGAGGCGGGAGCTCGAGGACATCAACCCCGAGGACCGCGTGGCGTAGGGCGTGCGACCCACCGCGACCTCCGATAGGAGCGCGGGCACCGATATCGTGCACCCCCATGTTCAGAGGCCGCACCTTCTTCCTCGTCGTCGCTGCTGTTGTGGCACTCGGTGCCTGCTCGGGAGGCTCGGACTCCGAGGTGGTCACCGACGGCACCTCCACCGAAGCCGCCGCCGACGTCCCTGCGGCTGACCCCAGCGAGGAGACCGCCCCGGTCGAGGCGCCCGACGATGGCGAGGCGCCCGAGGCTCCCGCAGCCGACGTGGTCATGCCCGAGGTCCCCGCCGATCCGGCCAGCCTCACCTATCCGGCCGGCGACGATGCGTCGCTCGAGGCGTTCCTGAACCCGCTCGTCGAGGAGTTCGGCGTCCGGTTCCAGCGGGGTTCGCTGGTGAACCGCGGCGACGAGGTCTACGAGGCCTCGGCGACCGGCACCCACCTGGCGCTCTACGTCGAGCCGCTCGAGCCCTTCACCGACGACCAGTTCGTCGTCAACACCTGGGCCATCGCAGCCCGGGTGACACCTGTCGTGTTCAACAGCTACAGCGGCGTCATGTCCTACGACATCTGCCAGGTGCCCTACACCGACCAACCGCGCGAGGGCACACCGCCACCCGTGACCCAGGTCGACATCGACCGCCAGACCGCAGCCGAAATCGACTGGGCCAACGGCTCGCTCGCCGACCTGCTGGTCAGCCTCCAGGATCCCGAGGCGACGCTGACCGTGCGACTCAACCCCGAGCTCCAGCAGACTCCCGCCTTCGTCACCGCCCTCTCCGAAGCCGGCTTGTAGCTCCCGCCCGAGAGGCCGCTCAGCCGAGCGCGCCCAGCCAGTCCCTGACCGCCCCGACGATCTCGTCGTCGCGACCCTTGACGTCGTGGCGGCCGCCCTCGATCCAGCGGGTGGTCACCTGGCCGTCGATCGCCGACACGTGGGCGGCGAGCTCGTCGGGCGTGCCGAAGGGGTCCCGGTCCCCCGACACGAACAGGCAGGGCACCGACAGGCGCTCGAAGTGCTCGACCCGCAGCCGCTCGGGCTTCCCCGGCGGGTGCAGCGGGTAGCTCAGCAGGACGAGCCCGGCCGCGGGCAAACCGTCGGCCACCGCCATCGAGCACATGCGGCCGCCCATCGACCGACCACCCAGCAGGAGCTGATCCGGCTCGATGCCGAGCCGTCCGACCAGCGCCGTCGCCTCGTCGACCACGCATTGCACGAGCTTCGGCGCCCGGTCCGGCGCCCGGCGGCCTTCCCGCCGGTACGGGAAGTCGATCCGCTCGACCGGAAGCTCGAGCGCCTCGTCGAGCGCGACGAGGGTCGGATGGTCGCGGTCGCTTCCTGCGCCCGGTGTGAGCAGGAGCGCCGCGGGCGAGCCGGTCACGTGAGCAGGATCCGGCGGGCTTCGGTGAGGGTCGCGATGCGATCGGCCGCGGTGTCGGTCTCGCCGCCGATGTCGGGATGGGCGTCCCGCAGCAGTGCCCGGAACCGGCGCTGGACGTCGGGCCGCGGCGGCCCGTCGCCGTCGGGCTCGAAGCCGAGCACCTCGAGGGCCCAGACCACCGGGTCCTCGACGGTGTCCGGCACGAAGCTGGCCGCGTCGGCTCCGCCGAGGTACTGGAACAGACGACGGGAGTCGGCCCCGCCCTGCCACCTCATGCCCCGGCGGATCATGGTCATCGCCGCCGGCCGACGGTCGGCCGCCAGCGTGCCGGCGGCATACACCGCGGCCAGCACGTGCTGGACCGGCGCGCCCTTCGCCTCCTCCAGCTCGAGATGGGGCCGATCGGCCTCCCGCACGAGCCGGTGGACGCTGCGGGTCAGCCCGACCCGGTCCTGCTGGAGGCGGTGGCGCAGGCGCGGTTGGGGGATCCGGTAGCCGTGCTCCAGCTGGAAGGTCAGCCGGGTGAGGTCGTCGAACAGATCGGGGTCGATGTCGGCCACGAAGCGGGCCACGATCCCGCCGACGAGCAGGCCGCCGGGACCGGGAACGGGCAGGTCGACCCGTCCGAGCGCCACCCGCCGCGTGGGCGCGATGGGGCGCGAGTGGAAGACCTCGAGCTCGGCCAGGATCACGGGGTCAACGCTAACCCGACTCGACCCGGGGTCCGCAGTCGGAGTCGGGTGCCGCGCGGGTCGGCACCGACTCGGCGGTCACACGACCTCGCGCAGCTGTCGGCGGAGGCGGGTCGCGGTCTCGGCGACGGCGTCGTCGTCGGGGCTGCCGCCGTCCAGCGCCGCACGGAGCTCCTCGGCCGTGTCGAGCGTGGCCCGCCAGAAGCGGGCCTGGAACCCGAAC
>JBFJYB010000158.1:0-6360 GCA_041622835.1 Acidimicrobiales bacterium
GGGGTCGGCGGCTCGGCAGTCTCCTCGGGAGTCGCGGTCTCCTCGGGAGTCGCGGTCTCCTCGGGGGTCGCGGTCTCCTCGGGGGTCGCGGTCTCCTCGGGGGTCGCGGTCTCCTCGGGGGTCCCGGTCTCGTCCGGTGTCTCCGACGGAGTCACCGGGGCGTCGATCACCGTTATCCCGGCGTCGGTCGAGCATCCGGCAACGATGAGGCCCGTCGTGACGACGACGGCCATCCACTGTCCAACCCGCATGGAAGTCCTCCCGGGCCACAGCTTGCCCGATGAGCTTGCCCCATGACGGGCAACCGTGCTCGTCACCCAGGTATCGGCCACCACCGCGGGCTCGCACAGTACGTTCGCACTCGTGGCTGCGATCGTCCCCGTCGCCGACCTTGCCGACGCCTGCGGTGACGACCCCGGCCTGATCTGCGAGTGGGTGTTCGACGCCACCGACAGCGCGAGGGCGGCCGAGGTGGTCGACTGGGCGATCGACCGTCCGCTGCGGATCGTCCTGATCCTCGTGGTGGCCTGGGTCATCAACCGGATCGCCCGCCGCCTGATCTCCCGCTTCGTCGACCGCCTGGTCGAGCGGACCCACGAGCGGTCCCCCGCCGAGGGAGCCGTCGACGGGGACGTCGAGGGGGACGTCGAGGGGGCACAGGCCCTGACCGCCGGCGGGCTCCTGCTCAGCCGGATCCAGGAGCAGAACGAGCGTGCCCGCCAGCGGACGGTGACCCTCGGCGCGGTGCTGCGCAGCGTCGCAACCGGCGTGATCTACCTGTTGGCTGCACTGCTCGTCCTGGGTGAGCTCGACATCAACCTCGGGCCGCTCCTCGCCGGGGCGGGGATCGCCGGGATCGCCTTCGGCTTCGGCGCCCAGAGCCTGGTGAGGGACTTCCTGGCCGGCATCTTCATCGTGATCGAGGACCAGTACGGCGTGGGCGACGTCGTCGACGTCGGCGAGGCCACCGGAACCGTCGAGGAGGTCTCGCTGCGCACCACCAGGCTCCGCGACGTCCACGGCACCCTGTGGGTCGTGCCCAACGGCGAGATCCGGCGGGTGGCCAACATGTCGCAGCTCTGGGCCCGGGTGGTGCTCGACATCGAGGTCGCCTACGACACCGACCTCGACCTGGCCAGCGAGGTGATCAAGCGGGTGGCCGACGAGGTGTGGCGTGAGGGATCCGACGACGCCACCATCATCGAGGAGCCCGAGGTCTGGGGGATCGAGTCGTTCGGTCCCAGCGCGGTGGCCATCCGGTTGGCGGTGAAGACCGAGCCGGCCGAGCAGTTCAGGACAGCCCGTGTGATCCGGCGCCGCCTGAAGCAGGCCTTCGACGAGGCCGGCATCGAGATCCCGTTCCCGCAGCAGACGGTGTGGTTCGGCGAGGCGCCAGCCGCATCGACCGAGTGACGCCCGCGTTCCCTGCAGCAGCCGTATCGTTCGCGACATGAGCGACGACGGCGGAGGCCTGATCCGATACGAGGACGGCCGCTGGGGCTGCTGGTGGGCCGGCGACGACCGCGAGTACCGCGAGTACCACGACACCGAGTGGGGCCGCCCGGTCGCCGACGACATCCGCCTGTTCGAGAAGCTGTGCCTCGAGGGCTTCCAGGCCGGTCTGTCATGGCTGACCATCCTGCGCAAGCGGAAGAACTTCCGTGAGGCGTTCGCCGGCTTCGACCCGACCGTCATCGCCGAGTTCGGGCCCGACGACGTGGCCCGCCTGCTCGACGACGCCGGCATCGTCCGACACCGCGGCAAGATCGAGGCGACGGTCAACAACGCGCAGCGCTACCGCGAGCTGGTCGACGACGAGGGCTCGCTGGCTGCCTTCGTGTGGCAGTTCGAGCCGGGCGAGGGGAGCCGCCCGGTCGAGATGACCCGCGACGAGCTGTTCGAGATGACCAAGTCACCCGAGTCGACGCGGCTGAGCAAGGAGCTCAAGCGAAAGGGGTGGCGGTTCGTCGGCCCGACGACCATGTACGCCTTCATGCAGGCCATGGGGCTGGTGAACGACCACCTCCAGGGCTGCCACGTGCGGGCCGAGGCGATCGCCGAGCGGGCCGGGTTCACGCCCCCCTCCTAGCGACCAGGCTCCCCGGTCGTCACACCCAGCTACCTGAGCTCCCCGATCGCCGACGCGCCGACCCGGTACCGGCTGCGAACGGCATCGGCGTCGACCCGATCGTCGGGGTCGGTGATCGAGCCCGACCTCAGCCCCCAGGCCTCGGCCAGCTCGGCGGGCGTCCGGCCGCCGACGAGCGTGGCGGCCTGGACGCTCGCCCCCGCGGCCACCGCCTCCTGGGTCGGCGGCACGACGACCTGGCGCTGGGAGAGGTCGGCGAGCACACGCCGGTAGGCCGCCGACCTGGCTCCTCCACCGACCAGCAGCAGCCTCCGGTTCACGGTCACACCGGCATCGGCGAGTGCGTCGAGCCCGGCCAGCAGTCCGCACACCACCCCCTCGAAGCCGGCTCGGGCCACCTGCTCACGAGAGACGTCCGACGTGAGGCCGAGGATCGCTCCCTTGGCGGCGGGCAGGTTGGGGGTCCGTTCGCCGTCGAAGTACGGGACCACGACCACCCCGCGGGCTCCCGGTTCGGCCGTCAGGGCCAGGCGGTCCAGCTCGTCGTGGTCCACCTCGAGCAGCCCGGCGACGGCGTCGGTCACCTTGGTGGCGTTCAGGGTGCACACCAGCGGGAGGAACCGCCCCCAGGCATCGGCGAACCCGGCCACTGCGCCGCTGGGATCGGCCGTCGGTGCCTCGGAGACCGCGTACACGGTGCCCGAGGTTCCCAGCGAGACCACCGCCTCACCAACCTCGAGGCCGAGCCCGAGTGCGGCGGCCATGTTGTCGCCGGTGCCAGCGGCGACCACGGTGCCCGCCGGCAGCCCGAGCCGTTCGGCCGCCTCGGCGGTGATGGGGCCGGCCGGCTCGCCGGGCCCGAGCACCTCCGGGAGTCGCGGCCCCCAGTCGACGTCCTCGGCGACCAGCGCGAGGAGGTCGGGCCGGTACCCGCCATCGATCGGCGACCACCAGCCGGTGCCGGACGCGTCGCCCCGGTCGGTGACGTGCCGCCCGCAGAGGCGCCAGGTCAGCCAGTCGTGGGGCAGCATCACCCGGTCGACCCGTGCGAAGTTGTCGGGCTCGTGGTCGGCGAGCCAGCTCAGCTTGGTGATGGTGAACGCCGGGACCGGGACGCTGCCACAGGCTGTGGCCCACCCCGACGGGCCGATGGCCGCGACCAGGGCGTCGGCCTGCGGAGCCGACTCGGTGTCGTTCCAGAGCTTGGCCGGCCGGATGACCTGGTCCTCGCCGTCCACCACCACCAGCCCGTGCTGCTGTCCGGCGACGGCGACGGCGACGACCTCGGAGACCCGATCACCCAGCGACCCGACCGCCGCTTCGAGGGCAGTCCACCACGCCTCGGGGGGCTGCTCGCTCCGGGGCGGCGTGGTCGTCGGATGAACGCCGCGCCCCGTCGCCACGACCTCACCCGTCGCCAGGTCCCGCAGTTCGGCCTTGGTCGCCTGGGTGGAGGAGTCGACACCGAGCACGAGCGCCATGACGATCAGCCTGCGCCCGATGTCAAGGTCATGGTGAGCTCGGCCCGCAACACCCCACCCGGGTCGAGCACGCGCGGCGCCGAGTTGAACTCGTCCGGTGGCCCCGTCTGCGGCTCGACGCAGACGGCGTGGTCGGGCTCGTCGTACACGACCCAATGGTCGCAGCTCGACGACATCCCGAGCGCGGCGATGTCGGGCCACCGCAGGGTGGGACCCGACGTCACGCCGACGAAGCAGTCGTCCCACGGTCCGGCGGTCGGGGCCACGAGCCGGCCGGTCGGCAGGTGCCGATCGTCCCGTTCGTACATGGCCTCGGCCTCGAAGTCCAGCTGGACGACCGAGCCGTCGACCGCTCGCCGGAACCACGGATGCCACCCGGCCATGGCCGGCATGGCCCGATCGGCGGCCTCGACCTCGAGCACGAGCTGGAGCCGGTCGGCGGCGAGCGCCACGGAGTGCTCGACCGCCCCGCCGAAGGGCCAGTCGTCGACCAGCTCGAGGCGGAAGCGACCGTCGGCCACCTGGGCCCACGGGCGGGTGTAGGCGGTGCCGTGGATGGCGTGCGGCGCCAGCCCGATCGGCAGCCGGTGCTCGGTGCCGTCGAGCTCGAAGCGACCGTCGGCCACCCGGCCGGCCCATGGCACCATGGGATAGCAGCCCCACAGCATCGGGTCTGGGCCGTCTGTCACCAGCAGCTCGCGCCCTCCGAACGAGAGCGATGCCAGCCGGGCCCCGCAGGCCACGTCGATCGCCGCCACCACGTCGCCGGCCTCGAAGCGCACCAGGTCGGCCATCGCAGGTGTGTAGCACGCCCTCGGTACCCCTCGCCGAGCCCCGGAGCGCAGCCGACGGTCCTTGTAACCGACCGCTGCGGTTGCCACCATGGTCGGCGATGACGACCCCCGCGCGGATCAGCATCATCACCCTGGGGGTCAGTGACCTCGCGGTCTCGTCTGCCTTCTACGAAGCGCTCGGGTGGATCAAGGCCGCCTCCTCCACGGACACGATCGCCTGGTTCCCGACCGCCGACTCGGTGCTCGGCCTCTACCCGCGCGAGGAGCTGGCCCGCGACGCCAACCTGGCGGCCGAACCGGTCGCGCCGTTCGGTGGCGTCACGCTGGCCATCAACGTCGAGGGCGAGGACGACGTCGACCACGTGATCGCCCAGGCGATCGATGCCGGGGCCACGCTGCTGCGAGCGCCGGAGCACGCCGACTGGGGTGGGTACCGCGGCTACTTCGCCGATCCCGACGGGCACCCGTGGGAGGTGGCCCACAACCCCTACGTCGGCTTCCGCTCCGACGGCTCCCTCGACCTGCGCTGAGGTCGGGCGGTCCGAGGCGCACCGCGTGCTATCGACGGGCCGCTGGGTAGCCTGCGGCTCATGCACTCCGTCGAGATCATCTACTGCGTCCCCTGAGATTATTCGGCCCGCGCCGTGAGCGCGGCTTCCGACATCTTGACCAGCTACCAGCACGTGCTCAGCGACCTGCGCCTCGTGACCGGCACGAAGGGCGTGTTCGACGTGGTCGTCGACGGAAAGACCATCTACTCCAAGCACGACACCGGTCGTCATGCCGAGCCCGGCGAGGTGCTCAGGCTGTTCCGCGACGAGATCGGCCACGACGTGCCCGTGTACCAGAACTGACCGGGCGCGCCGTCGATGGCCACGACCCTCGCGCTGGGCACCGACAAGGGCCTCTTCCTGGCGCAGCGGGACGGCGTCGAGTGGAGCTGGACGGAGCCGCAGTTCCTCGGATGGCGGGTCACGGCGCTGGGTCGTAGCGCCGCCGGCACCTATCTGGCCGGCACCGCCAGCGGGTGGTTCGGGCCCGCCGTCCAGCGCAGCCCCGACCTCGACGAGTGGGAGCAGGTCACGCCCGGCCCCCGGTTCGACGACGGCGACGAGGCGGAGCTCGAGCAGATCTGGACCTTCCATCAGGTCGGCGACTCCCTGTACGCCGGAGTCGCCCATGCCGGGCTGTTCCGGTCCGGCGACGACGGGCAGAGCTGGTCGCAGGTGACGGGCCTGCGAGCCCACCCGTCGACCGCCCGATGGGAGCCCGGCGCCGGCGGGCTGTGCGCCCACAGCATGCTCCACGACCCCGCCGACCCGACACGGCTGTGGGTCGGGGTATCGGCGGTGGGCGTCTTCCACTCCACCGACGGCGGCGACAACTGGGAGCTGGCCAACGACGGCGTGCGGATCACCGGGACCCCCGACGACACCTACGACATCGGGTACTGCGTCCACGCCCTGGTCGCCGATCCCGACGACGCCGACGTCATCTACCGCCAGGACCACCAGGGCCTCTACCGGACCGGCGACGGCGCCCGCACGTGGCAGCTCGCCAACGACGGCGTGCCGTCCCGTTTCGGCTTCCCGCTGGTGATGGACCGCAGCACGCGGCACCTGTTCGCCGTCCCCCAGCAGAGCGACGAGCACCGGGTCCCGGTCGACGGGCGTCTCCGCGTCTACCGCAGCACGGACGGAGCCGCCACGTGGAGCGACGCGAGCAGCGGCCTGCCCGAGGCGGCCGGCTACGCCGGGGTGCTGCGGGGGGCCATGGCGACCGACCACGACGGCACGGTCGCGTTCGGGACGACGGCCGGAGCGGTGTTCGTGTCCGACGACTCGGGTGACCGCTGGCAGCAACTCCCCGTGACACTCCCCCGGGTCTTCTGCACCGCAGTCTTCGACGCCTGATGGCCGAGGTCACCGTCCGGATCACCCGCCTGCTGTCCGACATCGCCGGAACCGGGCCGGAGATCGCGGTCGAGGCCTCGACC
>JBFJYB010000159.1:0-6178 GCA_041622835.1 Acidimicrobiales bacterium
CGCTCGGCCCACTCGCCCATCGAGGCGCTCACGACCGGCACGTTCCGCGAGGTCGTCGACGACGATGCGGTGGATCCGGCCGCGGTGAAGCGGGTGGTCTTGGCGTCGGGCAAGGTCAGCCACGAGCTGGCGGCGCGTCGCGACGCCGAGCAGGCGCCGGTCGCGGTCGTCCGCGTCGAGCAGCTCTACCCCTGGCCGTTCGAGCAGGTGGCGGCGGCGCTCGCTCGCTACCCGAACACCAACGAGCTGGTCTGGCTCCAGGAGGAGCCCGAGAACATGGGCCCCTGGAACGCCGTGAAGGGTCGGCTCTACGAGGCCCACGGCGAGACCCACGCCATCCGCCGTATCAGCCGCTACGAGGGCGGGAGCCCGGCCACCGGCAGCGCCACGATCCACGCCCAAGAGCAGGAGCAGCTGCTGGCGGCGGCCCTCGCCTTCGACTGAGGGCCGCGGGGTGGCCGACCACCCTCGCCGCACGAAATCTCACTTTGTGTGGTTGTTTGGCGTGCGGTAGAATCGCGTGAGTGGCCATCGCGGAGAAGGTCGACGTACGGATCGCGGGCGACCAGACGGGCCAGATCGCCGTCGGGAACTTCGTCGTCCAGACCCAGGTGGCCGAGGGCGCAGTCCTCAACCAGATCCAGATGGGCGATCGGGATCCCTACCGCGAGCTGCCCACCCCCGTCGACCTGCGGCCGGCCCCGCCCGACCTCGTCCTCAACCGAGACGAACTGCTCGACCATCTGGTCGAGAGCCTGAGCGACGGACGAGGCGTCTCTCTCGAAGCCGAGGACGGCTCGGGCAAGTCGACGGTGCTGGAGGCGCTGGCGTGCCGGGCCGAGGCCGACGAGTACGCCGACGGCGTGGTGTACCTGCCGGCCGACGGTGAGCTCTACGAGGACTTCCTGCAACAGCTGTTCGACGCCTTCTACGAGAGCGTCGTGCCGGGCGTCATGCGCGAGGCCCAGCTGCGTCGCCTGCTCGGGAGCAAGAAGGCGCTGGTGCTCGTCGACGACGCCGACTGGGAGCCGAAGGAGCTCAAGAGGCTGCGGGGCGTGGTGAAATCGAGCATGGTCGTCGTCAGCCGGGTCGACGACGCCATCGGCAGCGGGCTCGACGCCGAGGAGGTCGAGGGCCTCGAGCCGGCCGGCGGCGCTCGGCTCATCGAGCACCACGCCCGCCGCTCCTTCTCCGACGCCGAGCTGGCCGCCGCGCAGCTGCTGTCGGAGCAGGTCGAGGGCCGTCCTTTGGCGCTGGAGCGGGCGGGAGCCGACATCCGCAAGGGCAAGCTCGCCCTCGAGCTCGACGACGGTCCCGACCCGACCCCCAGCGACGCGCCAGTGGAGATCGATCTCCGTGACGACCAGGTGGGCGACCAGGCGCCCGAGCTCGACCTCCGGGATGCGGCCGTCGATCCCGTCGGCGAGCACCCCGCACCCGAGGCCCGTCCCGACACGATGCTCCCGTCCCGGGACGAGCTGGTCGCGCTGGACCTCAGCGGCGACACCCGACCGCAGGCGATCGTCAACACCCTCGCCGCCTTCGCGCCCGAGCCGGTACCGGGCGGCGCGGTGGCGGCCCTGGTCGAGGACGACGCAGACGACACCCAACGAGCGTTGCTGTCGCTGCGCGACGACGGCGTCGTCCAGGGCGATGCCGAGACCGGCTTCCACCTCGGCCCGGCCCTGGTGGACGAGGTCAAGGGCCGCTTCGACCTCACCGGCATCGAGCGGCGAGCCGCCGGTCGCCTGGCCGCGTGGGCGAGCGGCGCCGACGCCGGCTCGGAGCCGGCCCAGGCCGGAGCCGCCGCGGTCATGGCCATGGGCTGGGCCGAGGAGGACGACAACGACGACGACTGCATCTCGCTGGCCCGGACCTTCGACCGCTACCTGTCGGGGTCGGGACGGTGGGCGCGCTGGAAGCAACTGCTCGACATCTCCCATCGGGTCGCCAAGCGCTCGGGCCGACGCGAGGACGAGGCCTGGGCCCTGCACCAGAAGGGCACCCGGGACGTGGCGCTGGGCAACCGCTGGCGGGGCCGGTGGGCGCTGAAGAAGGCGCTGCGCATCAGGGAGTCGCTCGGTCTCGTGACCCAGACGGCGGTCACGGCCCACAACCTGGGTCTGGCCGGCATCGCCTTCCGGGGCAAGCTGTGGGCGGTCGGCGCCGCGGTCCTCATCCCCATCGGCGCCGGTGGCGGGTATTCGTGCGCTGAGGGCGGGTTGTGGTGCGACGGCGGCGACGGCGGGGAGATCGCCATCGTCATGCCGACACCGACTCCCACTCCCTCGGCTACCCCCACGCCGGTAGTGACCCCCGACGTCACGCCCACCACATCGCCCAGCCCGACGCCCAGCCCACCGCCCACGCCGACACCGACGCCCACCCCGACACCGACGCCCACACCGACACCGACGCCCACACCGACGCCGACGCCCACGCCCACGCCCACGCCGACACCGACGCCGACCACAACCCCGACCGAACCGCCCTCGGCACCTGCGTCCGCCGCAGCGGTGTTCGTCGGTAACACCGTGGTGGTCACCTGGGAGCCGTCGACGTCGGGCGTCGGCATCGCCAACTACGAGATCACCCGGTCGGCCGCGGCCGGGGGTGCGTCGCTGCGGGCGGCACAGTCGGCGGTCTTCACGGTTCCGGGCACCGTCACCCGGTTCGAGGACACCACCCTGCCGACGGGCCCCGACGGAGCGGGACCGTGGTCCTACGACGTGCTCGCGATCGATGTCGAGGGCAACCGCTCCGAGCGCTCGGGAGGCGCCGTCGTCCACGACACGCCGCCCACCCCCCTGACCCGGATCTCGCTGCAGGAAGCACATTTCGTCGTGGACGGGACCGGCATCGACGCCGTGTCGCCGGCGGCGATCTCTTGGACGGCGACCGGCGACGACGACATCGCCGCCTACCGCGTGTTCCGCGACGGCAGGCAGATCGCCGAGCTGGGCGGCGAACACACGGGCTTCACCGACGCGGCGGTGCGGCGAATCGATCTCCCCGCCGGGAGCTGCGGCGAGTTGGTGCCGTTCGCGACCTACTCGGTGTCGGCGGTCGACCGACGAGGCCAGGCGACGCCGAGCGTCTCGGTGCAAGCATGGGCATTCATCAGCTGCGAGGAGAACGACAATGGGTGACATCAACATCTCGATCGGCGGCGACCAGAGCGGGCAGATCGGGGCCGGCGAGAACGTCAGCCAGGTCCAGGCCCCGGCCCAGCCGGCCGAGCAGCCCGAGGAGTCTGCCGCGGCCGGTGCGCCCGAGGACGCGGCCGGGGGCGTGTTCATCAGCCATTCCCACGACGACGCCGACCTCGCCGAGGGCCTGGTCGAGCTGCTGATCAGCGGCGCCGACGTCCCCCGCACGTCGATCTACTGCTCGAGCGTGGGCGGCACCCGCTCGGAGCCCGGCGGCAGCTATGCCGACGACATCCGCGACGCCATCCGCACCGCCGCGCTGAACATCATCGTCGTGTCGGAGGCGTTCCAGGCCAGCCCCTACTGCCAAGCGGAGCTGGGGGCGATCTGGGCGCGGGAGGACGTCAACCCGTTCCCGCTCCTCGTACCCCCGATCGGCTACGCCCAGCTCGGCGGGGTCCTGTCGGGCAGCCAGGCCGAGACGCTGTCCGACCCGGCCAGCCTCGACCGCCTCTACGACCGGGTGACCTCGGCCCTCGACATCCGGGCCGACACCGGCCGCTGGTCCACCAGGGCCCAGGCCTTCCTGGCCACCCTGGATCTGTGACCGGTCAGGGCGCGGTTTCGCGCCCGAACCAGTCAGAAGTGCAGGTGGAGGGGGCTCAGGGAGGGGGCTACCGGAGGGGGAAGCCGACGGCCGCTTCCAGCTCGGCGAGAGCGACCACCGGGTCGGCGACCTTGATGGTCGTCATGCCCATGGCCCGGGCCGGCTTGAGGTTGATGCCGAGGTCGTCGAGGAACACGCACTCGGCCGGGTCGACTCCCAGACCCCGACAGGCGATCTCGTAGAACCGGCGGTCGGGTTTGCGGTACCCGACCTTGCTCGACTCGACGACCAGGTCGAACAGCTCGTGGATCTCCTCGACCTGGTGGTGTCGTTCGTCGTCCCCGTCGCCGGCCGCGAAGTTGTTGGTCAGCAGGGCGGTCTTCAGCCGCGGCCCGCACTGCTCGACTGCCCGCACCATCTCCGGGCGGATCTCGCCGTCGAGGCAGGCCAGCACCGCCTCCCCGTCGACCTCGTGCCCGAGGGCGGCCGCCTCGGCCTCGAACTCGGCGCAGAACCCGGCCCGATCGACCAGGTTGCGCTCGAAGTGGGCCCAGGCGTTGTCGTCGGGGTTGGTCGAGTTGATCCGGCGGATCAGGCCAACGGGCAGCCCGGCCGACGCCTCGTAGGCCGCGAACCGCTCGAACGGGCTCGACGTCAGGACGCCACCGAAGTCGAAGAGCGCGGCGGAGATCATCGCCGGAACTGTAGGAGGACGACCGAGCGGGAGAAGCGAGGGAGGCCGAGGCCGAAGATGGAGAGAGGGGTGGCCGTAGCCACCCCTCTCCACTCCCCACCCGACCGGGCCCTGGTTCCGGTGGGTGCGGATTGCGAGGCCCCACATGCCCCGTTCGACTCGGAGTCACTCGCCTGCTTGCCACCACCCTACGAAAACCGGCGCCGGCCGTCATGAGGCGATCGACCCGGCCGCACGGGGCGATTCTGCCCGTCGCCGGACCGCAGCGAGCTGCGAGCCACCGGCGATCACCAGCCCGTAGGCTCGACGAATGGCCGCCGAGTTCATCTTCACCATGCACAAGGTCGGCCGGTTCCACCCGCCCGACCGCGACGTGCTGAAGGACATCAGCCTGTCGTTCTACCCGGGCGCCAAGATCGGTGTCATCGGCCCGAACGGTGCGGGGAAGTCGTCCCTGTTGCGGATCATGGCCGGCGTCGACCAGGACTTCACCGGTGACGCCCGGCTGACACCGGGGTTCAGCGTCGGGTTCCTCGAACAGGAACCGCAGCTCGATCCGTCCAAGGACGTCATGGGCAACGTGATGGACGGCGTGGGCCAGGTCGCCGGTCTGCTGGCCGACTACGACGAGGTGCTGGCCGCCTGGTCCGATCCCGACGCCGACTTCGAGAAGCTGGGCGAGCGCCAGTCCGAGCTCGAGCGCCAGATCGAGGCGGCCGGGGCGTGGGACCTCCAGCGCACCATCGAGATCGCCATGGACGCCCTCCGGCTGCCCCCGGGCGACGCCGAGGTGGCGCCGCTCTCGGGTGGCGAGCGTCGGCGGGTCGCCCTCTGCCGGCTGTTGCTGTCGCGCCCCGACCTGCTGCTGCTCGACGAGCCGACCAACCACCTCGACGCCGAGTCGGTCGCCTGGCTCGAGCGGACCCTCCAGGACTACTCCGGAACCGTCGTCGCTATCACCCATGACCGGTACTTCCTCGACAACGTCGCCGAGTGGATCCTCGAGCTCGACCGCGGCCGAGGCATCCCGTTCAAGGGGAACTACTCGAGCTGGCTCGAGCAGAAGCAGCAGCGGCTCGAGCAGGAGGACCGGTCCGACGCGGCGCGGGCCCGCACCCTGGCCCGCGAGCTCGACTGGGTGCGGATGGCCCCCAAGGCCCGCCAGGCCAAGGGGAAGGCCCGCCTGGCGGCCTACGACAAGCTGCTGGCCGAGTCGCAGGCGTCGTCGGGCCGCGTCGACAAGATCCAGATCCTGATACCGGTCAACCAGCGCCTGGGCGACGTCGTGATCGAGGCGGACCACGTGCGCAAGGGCTACGGCGACCGAATGCTGATGGAGGACCTGAGCTTCACGCTTCCCCCGGCCGGGATCGTGGGCGTGATCGGTGCCAACGGGGCCGGGAAGACGACCCTGTTCCGCATGATCACCGGCCAGGAGGAGCCCGACGCGGGCGCGCTGCGGGTCGGCCCGACCGTCGAGCTGGGATACGTCGACCAGTCGCGCGACACCCTCGACCCGACCCGCACGGTGTTCGAGGAGATCACCGACGACCGCGACGAGATCGACCTGGGCGGCCGGGCCGTCAACGGGCGGGCCTACGTCGCCTCCTTCAACTTCCGGGGCAGCGACCAGCAGAAGCTGGTGGGCGACCTGTCGGGCGGCGAGCGCAACCGGGTCCACCTGGCCAAGGTCCTCAAGTCGGGCGCCAACGTGCTGCTGCTCGACGA
>JBFJYB010000160.1:0-6152 GCA_041622835.1 Acidimicrobiales bacterium
CGAACCCTCGCCGTCTGTGCGTAGCCGCCCCAGTGCTTCTCGCCGATCTCCCAACCGTTGACCACCACCTCGTCGCCGACCGCGACCGACTCGTCGTCGCTGGCGGTCACGGTGCCCGCCAGGTCGATGCCGGGCACCATCGGCCACGATCGCACGATCGGGCTGGTGTCGGTGACGGCCAGGGCGTCCTTGTAGTTGAGCGTCGAGTACTCGACCGCGACCGTCACCTCGCCCTCGGGCAGCGCGCTGTCGTCGAGCTCGGTGAGCGCGGCCGAGACCTCGCCGTCGTCGTCCTTGGTCAGCAGGAGGGCGGTGAACATGCCCGGAGTGTACGGGTCAGGTCGGGGTGACCTCCTCGGCCGCCCCACCCGCGGCCGGCGCGTAGATGTCGGGCTCGATGTAGATCACCTTGGCGACCGGTACGGCGGTGCGCATCCGCTGCTCGAGGTCGTTGATGGCGGCGGCCAGCCCCTCGACGTCGAGGTCGTCGGCGAAGCTGACCTTGGCCGCCACCAGCAGCTCCTCGGGCCCGAGGTGCTGGGTGCGCAGGTGGATGATCTGCGAGACCTGCGGGTGGCCCTCGATGGTGTCGACCAGCCGCTGCCGGTCCGCCGGCACCGCCCCCTCGCCGATGAGCAGGCTCTTCATCTCGATCGCGAGGACGATGGCGATGACGCCGAGCAGGACCCCGATGCTGAGGGTGCCGATGCCGTCCCACACCGGCTCCCCGGTCACGTCGGCCAGCACCACGGCGACCAGCGCCATCACCAGGCCGATCATGGCGCCGAGGTCCTCGAGCAGCACGACCGGAAGCTCGGGCGAGCGCGACCGGCGGACGAACTGCATCCAGCTCGCGTCGCCCCGCACACGGTTCGACTCGACGATGGCGGTGCGGAACGAGAAGCCCTCGAGGACGATGCCGAAGACGAGGATGCCGATGGCGACGCCGAGGCTGTCGAGCTCGTGGGGGTCGCGGATCTTGTTGATGCCCTCGTAGATGGCGAACAGCGATCCGAGCGAGAACAGCACCAGGGCGACGACGAACGACCAGAAGTAGCGCTCGCGGCCGTAGCCGAAGGGATGTTCCGGCGTGGCCTGGCGCTTGGCCTGGCGCCCGCCGAACAGCAGGAGGCCCTGGTTGGCGCTGTCGGCGACGGAGTGGACGCTCTCGGCCAGCAGCGACGCCGACCGGGTGATGAGGAACCCCACGAACTTGGCGATGGCGATCCCGGCGTTGGCGAACAGCGCCGCCAGGATCGCCTTGGTGTTGCCGGGCGTGGCCATGGGGGACCGGGTTAGCACACCGGTCACCTGCGGGCGCGAACCGGGCCGGGCCGCCGGCTAGCGTGAGCCGGTCAGCGGTCCGGTCAGTGGACCAGTCAGTGGAGGGGTGCGATGGGAACGGTGTTGGCGATCGACGAGCTGCCGGGCGCGGTCGGCGCCGACCTCGGCCGCACCGACTGGGTCGACGTGACGCAGGAGCGCATCGACCGCTTCGCCGACGCCACCGGCGACCACCAGTGGATCCACGTCGACCCCGAGCGGGCCGCGGCCGGGCCGTTCGGCACGACCATCGCCCACGGGTACCTGACGCTGTCGCTCGTCAGCATGCTGCTGCCCGAGCTGCTGACCGTCGAGGGCGTGTCGATGGGGATCAACTACGGGACGAACAAGGTCAGGTTCCCGGCGCCGGTGCCGGCCGGGGCGCGGGTGCGGGCCTCGGGCACGCTGGCCTCGGTCGACGAGGTGCCGGGCGGCTACCAGGTCGTCGCCGACGTCGCCATCGAGGTCGAGGGCTCCGAGAAGCCGGCTTGCGTGGCCGAGTCGGTCTCGCGGTTCCTGCGATGACCGGGCCGGCGGCATCGTGGAGCTGAACGGCACGACGGCCGTCGTCACCGGCGGAGCGGGGGGCATCGGCGAGGCCCTGGCCCGCCGCTTCTCCGCCGAGGGGGCGGCCGGGATCACCGTCGTCGACGTCGACGAGAGCCGGCTCACGCGAGTGGCCGACAGCCTCGGTGCGCTGGCCGTGGTGGCCGACCTGCGCCGCCAGGACGAGGTCGAGCGGGTCGTGTCCGAGACCGAAGCCCGGTTCGGCCCCATCGACCTGTTCTGCTCGAACGCCGGCATCGGCATGGCCGGGGGCGTCGACGTGCCGACCGACGACTGGCAGAGCATCTGGGACATCAACCTGATGGCCCACGTCCACGCCGCCCGCGCCGTGCTCCCCGGCATGATCGAGCGGGGATCGGGCTACCTGCTCAACACCGCCTCGGCGGCCGGGCTGCTCACCCAGCTCGGCTCGGCGCCCTACGCGGTCACCAAGGCCGCCGCGGTGGCGCTCGCCGAGTGGCTGGCCATCACCCACGGCCACCAGGGCATCCGGGTCTCGGTGCTGTGCCCACAGGCAGTGAACACCGAGATGATCGCCGACATGGACGCGGGCGGGGTGGCCGGCGTCGACGGCGTCATCGAGCCCGAGGACGTGGCCGACGCGGTGGTGGCCGGCCTCCGCGACGAGCGGTTCCTGATCCTGCCCCACGAGTCGGTCAGGGAGTACGTGCGCCGCAAGGGCGAGGACCGCGACCGCTGGATCTCCGGCATGCAGCGGCTCCAGGCCCGGTTCCCGAACCCCCTATGAGTCGAGACGGGTGAGCGCCCCTCAGACCTCGGTGGGCCGGTCGACGTGGACGAACCGCTGGTCGGAGGTGACCGCCCAGCGCGCGGTCCACAGCCCGACCACGGTGACCGCGATGGCGGCCGAGCCCAGGATGAGGAAGAGCAGCGCGGCCTGGACGAGCACCGCGTCCTCCGGGTCGACGCCGGCGAGGATCAGGCCGGTCATGGTGCCCGGCAGCGCGACCAGCCCGACCGTTCGGGTGGCGTCGACCTGGGGAAGCAGGCCCAGCCGGATCGCCGAGCGCAGGCTGGGTCGCAGCGCGTCCGAGCCACTCACACCCAGGGCCAACCGGGCCTCGATGTCGGCCCGGCGCTCCGAGAGCAGGTCGGCCAGGTTGCGGGCGGTCACCACCGCCGAGCGCATGCTGTTGCCCACGATCATCCCCGACACCGGCACCAGGGTGCGGGCCTCGAGCGGGAACACGTCGAGCCCGAAGATCACCAGCAGGCACGCGGTCAGCGCCAACGCGTAGGCCGCCAGCGCCGACCAGGCGATGCCCGGCACCTCGCGTGCCCGGTGGCGCACGGTGGCCGCGGCGGTCACCACGATCACGAGCACCCACAGCCACGACCAGACGAGCGAACGGTCCTCGTCGAGCACGAGGTCGAGCGCCACGCCGACGATCAGGAGCTGCACGAGGGCCCGGGCGACGGCCTCGACGACCGTGCCCTCGACGCGGAGGCGTTGCCAGAGCGAGAGGCCGACGACCACCGCGATGAGCAGCAGCGAGGCGGCCAGGCCGGCGTACCCGATGTCGGTGGTGCTCATCTCTCCTCCAGGGTCGAGGTGATCGTCTCGTCGAGCTCGCTCGGCCGGCCGCGGGCGACGAGGCGGCCGCCGTCGAGCAGCACGACCTCGTCGGCGATGCGGCGGAGCTGGTCGAGCTGGTGGCTCACCCACACGACGGGGCGGCCCGCGTCGACCAGCGTCCGGGTCTGGCGCTCGATGGCCTTGGTGGCCCGAGGATCGAGCGAGCTGGTCGGCTCGTCCATCAGCACGACGTCGGGCTCGGTGCACAGGGCGCGGGCCAGGCACACGCGCTGCTGCTCGCCGCCCGAGAGGTCGTCGGCGGTGCGGTCCAGGTACGACTCGTCGAGGTCGGCTGCGGCGAGGCAGTCCTCGGCGAGCGACGGCCGGGCCGGGCGGGCCGCGGCCAGGTTGTCTCGCACGGTGCCCGGGAAGATCACCGGGTTCTGGAACACCATGGCGACCATCCGCCGCAGCTCGAGCGGGTCGATGGTCGCCAGGTCGCGGCCGCGGTACCGGACCGTGCCGGCGTCGGGTGCGTCGAGCCGGTTGCACAGTCGCAGCAGGGTCGACTTGCCCGCCCCCGACGGCCCGGCCAGCACCGTCAGCCCGTCGCCGACCTCGAGATCCAGCGAGTGCAGCACCCGCCGCCCGCCCCGCACGACCTCGACCCCGGCGAAGTCGAACACCGGACCTGCCACCGGTTGCGGCTGGGTCACGGGCTCATGCCGGGCTCATGCCGGGTGCCGCTTCGCCGAGGTTGAACTCCACGCCCGGAACCCTACGATCGGGCAAGATGACGAGCGAAGCGGAAGGGGGGTGACGATGGCCAAGCGCAAGCGGCGGTCTGCCGCCGTCCTCGACCGGGTGCCGCCGTCGGAGCCTCCGGTGCGGCCCGGTCTGGTGAGCCCGATGCGGGCCGTGCCCCGCGAGATCGCCCGACCGCCCTACGCCGCCAGCGGCGAGCCGGGGCCGTCAACCAGCAGCGCCACCCGCACCGCCGACGAGATCGAGCGCATGCGACGCTCGGGGGCCATCGCAGCCGAGGTGCTGCTGTTCGCGGTCGACCACGTCGAGCCCGGGATCACCACCGACAAGCTCGACGCCTTCGTCCACGACGAGATCGTCCGCCGGGGCGCCTACCCGAGCCCGCTCAACTACCGGGGGTACCCCAAGTCGGTGTGCACGTCGGTGAACGAGGTCGTCTGCCACGGGATCCCCGACAGCCGCGTCCTCCAGGACGGCGACATCATGAACATCGACGTCACGATCTACGCCGAGGGCGTGCACGGCGACACGTCGGTGACCGTGCTGATCGGCGACGTCGACGAGCAATCCCGCCACCTGGTCCGCGAGACCCGCGCCGCGCTCTACCTGGCGATCGACGAGGTGGCGCCGGATCGCCCGTTCAACGTCATCGGCAAGGCCATCGAGGGCCATGCCCGCCGAAGTGGGCTGTCGGTCGTGCGCGAGTTCATCGGTCACGGCGTGGGCACCGAGTTCCACACCGCCCTCCAGATCCCGCACTACTTCGACCGGCACCTCACGCGCCCGATCGAGAGTGACATGACCTTCACGATCGAGCCGATGCTCAACCTCGGCGGCCCCGACCTGTACCTGTGGGACGACGAGTGGACCGCGGTCACCCGCGACGGGCGCCGCAGCGCCCAGTTCGAGCACACCCTGCTGGTCACCGACGACGGCGCCGAGATCCTCACGCGGACCTCGTCGGGCACCTGCGCGGCCGACGCCGTCGTCTGAGCCCGGGGCCTAGCCCTGGCCGGTCTCCCACCACCAGGCCAGCCCGAACACGCCCGGCCCGCTGTTCACGATCATGGCCGGCCCGAACCCGCTCACGAACGAGCTGGCCGGCTCGACCTCGCGAGAGACGGCGTCGAGCAGGCGCCGGGCTCGCTCTGGGGTCGCGGCGTGCAGGGCGACCACATGGAGCGCCCCCACCGGCGGTTGCGTGGTTCGCCACAGCTTCAGCATCCTGCGCTCTGCGGCGGCAACGCTGTGGGCGGGGAGCAGGCGTCGGATCTGGCCGCGGTCGATCTCGAACAGGGGTCGCATTCCGAGCCGGTCGCCGGTCCGTCCGGCCAACGCCGGGATCCGGCCACTGCGGACGAGCTGCTCGAGCCCGTCGAGGGCGCCGACCAGCCGCACCTGCGACGCCACGTCGAGGGCCCGGGCCGCGGTCTCGTCCAGCGATCCGCCCTCGGCGGCGGTCTCGGCCGCAGCCCGCACCACGAGGGCCTGGCCCCCGGCGGCGTTCCGGGTGTCGACCACCCGCACGGGGGGACCGCCCTCGATCTGCACCGTCTCGGCGCCGAGCATCGCCGACTGATGACTGCTGCTGAGGGACGCGGCCACGGTCAGGACCAGCACGCCGTCGCAGTCCGCCACCTCCGAGATGGTGCGCGCGAATGCACCGGGCGTCGGGCCCGACGTCGTGACGTCGGCCGCGGTCGCCAGGTCGTCGACGGTCAGCTCCGACTCGTCCACGGCCACGCCGCCGATCGACACCGTCATCGGCACCACACCGATGTCGAGGCGCTCCTGGAGGTCGCGCGGGAGCGCGGCCGCTCCGTCGGTGACGACCCGGACGGTCATGGCGTTCCGGTGAGCCCCGACGCGACGGCGCGGTCAACCGGCCGCACGAGCAGGGAGCTGGCGGTCACCACGATGCCCGACACCAGCAGGACGGCTCGGGTGCCGGCCAGCTCGC
>JBFJYB010000161.1:0-6105 GCA_041622835.1 Acidimicrobiales bacterium
GACCCGGTCCTCGTAGGCCTGCATGTACCCGTAGGTCATGGTGATGGCGTCGATGTTGGGGTTGACGAAGTCGGGGTCCCAGGCCATGGCGTCGGCGACGCTGTTGATGTAGTCCCAGCGGCCGGTGTTGAACCCGACGAAGTGCCGGCCCAGCGCGGCGCGGATCTCCATGAGCTGGAACGAGGCCTCGAGCTGCTCGACCAGCACGTAGGCCTTGATCGTGCCGTCGGCCAGCCCGAGGTGGGCTTCGAGCCGGCTCAGCATGTCGTTCCACAGGGCCGCCTCCTCGGCGGTCTGGATCTTGGGGAGGTACAGCACGATCGACGAACCGGCCTCGGTCAGCGGCCCGGCGTTGTTGGCCACGTAGCAGGCGAGGTCGACGATCGACGCCGAGAACCCGGAGCCGTCGGAGCCGCGGATGTGGCGGTCGTCGAGGTGCAGGCCCCTGGCCCGGAAGATCTTGGTGGTGCCGGTCCCGTCGGCGTTGGCGAGCTGGGCCTCCCAGTCGTCGACGATGGGCCGACCGAAGAAGCCCTCGGCCCACCGGTTCATCTCCGACGCGACCTGCTGGGCGACGCCGAGGAAGACCGGGTCGCCGGCGATGGCCAGCTTGAGGTTGCGCTGGTTGTCGAGCGACATGGTCGAGATCTGGCCCAGGGCGTCCTCGCCGTCGAACATCCAGCCGTCGGCTCCCGACAGCAGGGCGTAGGCCACGTTGCGGATGCTGCTCTCGAGGGGCGCGTCGGGCTTGGCCGCCGGCCCGGTTCCCTGCACCCACTGGCGCTGGAGGTCGGGCGGGATCTCGGGGCCGCGGAAGCGGCCGTGGCGGGCGTCGTCCACGAGGATGTCGGTGCGCCCGATGAGCGAGGCCGGGTCGAGGAACCCGATGCGCTCCCGGTCGGCGGCCCGGCGGGCCCGGCGGGCGATGCGGGTCGCCATGAGCGCCTTGCGGTCGGCGTCGAGGTCGGCGAGCGCCGAGATGGCGGCCAGGACCTCGGGCGTCACGACGTCGGGGTAGGCGTCGGTCAGGCCGGGGCGGGTCTCGATGCCGGCTGGGCGCAGGTCGATCTCGGCGGGGCTCATCAGATCGGAAGCCTGACCCACCTCGCCCAAGATCGCAAGGTCTTGGCCTCCGAACTTGCTCATTTCGGCGAGTTAGGCCGAAGAATGCGTGATCTTTCGGCTAGGGTGCGGCCGGCTCGGCCAGCTCGGCCTCCTGGGCCATGACCGCCGGGAACAGCACGTTGTTCTCCTTGTGCACGTGCAAGAGGGTGTCGTGCTCGAACTCCTCGAGCGTGGCGTAGAGGGCGCGGTACGAGTCGCAGCCGTCGGGGGGCACCGTGTAGCCGTCGGTGATGGCGCGCAGCTGGCGCAGGTGGTCGCCGACCATGTCGTGCTCCATCCGCATCACCCGGATCGGGTTGGCCACGCTGCCGCAGTGGAAGTCGGGCGCAGCTCGCGCCGTCGCCAGCTCCCGCACCATCGGGAACAGCACCTGCTCCTCCTTGGCGAGGTGGGGCGCCATGTCGACGGCGATGGCGACGACGAGCACCTCGACCTCGCGCAGCTCGGGGTGGTGGCCGGCGTGGGCCGCCACCACCTTGGCGGCCAGCTCGCGCAGCCGCTCGAGGGTGATCCTGACGTACGGGTGATGGGTCGCCTCGATGTGATCGGCCAGCTCGGCCGGCGAAAGGTGGGCCCACTCCGGGGGCGCTTCGTCGCTCTCGGCATCGGCCTTCTCGATGTCGGCCCCGAGCGAGTCGAGGTCGAGTCCCTCGACGTCGCGCAGCTCGGCCAGCGTGCGGTGCCCGCCACAGCAGTAGTCGACGCCGTGGGCGTCCAGCACCGCGGCCCGCCCGAGCCGCTCGGTCACCAGTGCTCCCACGGTCGTGCTCGGATCGAGTTCCATCGGCTACCCCCCTCCGCCTTCGGCGGTCGGTTCGGTGACGGTCAAGGTGGCGACCATGCCGAGGTCGACGTGGCCGGCGATGTCGCAGTAGAGCTGGTACACGCCCGGGTCGAGCTCGCCGATGTTCACCGCGCCCCGTTCGCCGGGCCCGAGGTCAGAGCTGATGGCGCCGCCGCGGAGGCCGACGTTGTGGGGGATCGCCCCCACGTTCGACGCCACCAGCTCGAGCTCCCCGGCCGGCACCTCGAGGTCGCCGGTGATGGTGTAGTCGTCGAGCGTGAGCGAGACGGCGAAGGCGTTCGAGCCCCCACCGCCGGCGCTGAGCACGACGACGACCACCACGATCGCCACGAGGGCCGCGGCCCCGATCCCGGTCAGGAGCCGGCGCCGGGCGCGGGCCTTGGCTTCGAGGTATCTCTGTTCACGACGCGACCGGGCCTTGGCCATGCCCCGAGTGTGGCCGCTCCTGTCCCCGCCGGGCAGGGCACAAGGTCCCGGGAGCCGTAACCTGGTCGGGTGACCAGCGACGAAGCCACCACCGACGACACCCAGCAGGCCCTGGTGGGCGTCTCGTTCCCCGACGTCTACCGCGCCCGCGAGTTCATGAGCGCCGCCACCCGGCTGGCCGCCCGCGACGAGCTGACGGTCGTCGATGCCGTGCTCATCGTCAAGAGCGAGACCGGCGACACCAAGGTGACCGAGACCATCGACCCGCAGGGCCGCAACACCGCGTTGTCGGGTGCGCTGTGGACCGGCCTGTTGGGGCTGGTCCTGGGCGGGCCGATCGGCTGGGTCGCCGGCGCCGCCGTCGGTGCCGGCACCGGCGCGGTGGCGGCCAAGGTGATCGACCTCGGGATCTCCGACGACTGGGTGAAGTGGTTCCGAGAGGCCGTGCAGCCCGGCAACGCCATCGTGGCCCTCCTGCTCGCCGGTACCGACGCCGACGCGCTGGTCTCCGAGTCGGAGCGGTTCCCCGGCGCCCAGCTCATGTACGCCAACCTCGAACCCGGCGTCCTGGCCGAGCTGAGCGAGCACTGGGGCGAACCCCTGCACGCCGACGAGCCGGTGCCCGAGGAGAGCGATCGCCAGTAGCTGCTAGCGTCGCGAGCCATGCGAGCGCTGGTCGCTGCGATCGTCGCAGCGCTGCTGGCCGCCGCCTGCAGTACCGACTCCGACCTGTCGGTCACGACCTCCCCGACCGACACCACCTCCGACGAGGTCGCGCCGCCGGCCGATCCCGAACCGCCGGCCGACGAGCCGACCCCGTCGCCCGACGAGCCAGCTGCGCCCGAGGAGCCGGCCGGACCGCCCAGCATCGCCGTCGACGCGCCCGAGCTGCTGGGCGCAGGGTTCGGCTCGGACGCCGAGACCGCCATCGGGATCCTCACCGGCGTGCTCGGACCCCCGACCGACGACACGGGGTGGGGCGAGGGGTGCCCGCTCGACGGCGTCGACGAGCGCTTCGTGAGCTGGGGCGGCCTCGGCGCCCAGTTCGAGATCAGCCAGGCCGGCGACGAGGTCTTCGTGCGGTGGACCTACCGGCTCGACTTCGCGACCGGCGCCGCCATCCCCGGCGGCCCGACGCCCGACCAGATCGTGCTGCCCGACGGCATCGCCATGGGCGACCCGTTCTCGTCGGCGGCCGCAGCGTACGGCTTCGACCCGTCGGTCGACGAGATCTTCGGCATCGCCATCTACAGCGGGAACACCTTCACCCTGCTGACGTCGGAGCCCAGCGTCGACGCGCCGATCACCGAGGTCTACGCGCCGATCGTGCGCTTCTGTGAATGATCCGGCGCCGCGGCGCGTAGTACCGTCGTGGTGTGCAACGAGTGGCGGTGGGTCTCTGTGTCGGGCTGTGCTCGGCCCTGATCGCGGTCGGCTGCTCGACGGGCACCGATCTCACCGTCACCACCGAGCCGACCTCCACCGAGCCGCCGCCCGACGAGCCCGAGCCCCCGCCCGACGAACCCGAGCCGCCGCCGCCCGACGAGCCCGAGCCCCCGCCTCCGCCCGAGGAACCCGAGCCGCCGCCGCCCGACGAGCCCGAGCCGCTCACGATCCCGGTCGGGCCGCCCGAGCTGCTCGGCGCGGCGCTCGGCTCCGACGACGACGCGACCGTCGCCACGCTCACCGCCGTGCTCGGCCCTCCCACCGGCGACACGGGTTGGAGTGATGGCTGCCCGCTCAACGAGGTCGGCGAGCGCACGGTCAGCTGGGGAGGGCTCAGAGCCGATTTCGAGGCCGCCCCTGATGGGACCGAGTACTTCGCCCGGTGGGCCTACGAGCTCGATCCCCTCTCCGTGACCGCCATCCCCGGCGGTCCGACGCCCGACCAGATCGTGCTCCCGGGCGGCGTCCAGCTCGGCGACCCCTTCTCGTCGGCGGCCTCGGCGTACGGGTTCTCACCGTTCGTCGACGAGACGTTCGGCGTCGCCTACTACTTCGCCGACGACTTCTCCATCCGGACCTACGACCCCGGCGTCGACTCGCCCATCACGTTCGTGGGCGTTCCCGACTTCTACTTCTGCGACTGACTGCGTGCTGCCCCGGACACGGGGGACGCGGGCCGGCACCTTCACCTCGATGGCGACCGAGATCAGCGATGCGACCGTGATCATGCCTGCGCCGAGGAGCCCGAGGGTGACCGTCGACCCGTGGGCGATCATCAGGCCGCCGAGGGCCGGTCCCACGACCCGTCCGACGGCCATGACGGCCTGGGCGTCGCCGGCCCGGTCGGCCGGGTAGCGGGACCGCTCGGCCAGGAGGCGGTAGATCGCCGGCACGCCCATCCAGAAGAAGAAGCCCCACAGCCCGAGGGCAACCATGAAGAGCCAGCCGATCCGGCCGAGGCCGATCGTGGCGGCCGTGGCCGCCGTGCCCAGCAGCCACAGCCCGCCCAGCGGGCGGGAGCCGCGGAACCGGGCTGCCGGCACCGAGGCGATCGAGTTCAGGCTGAACGCAATCGACACCACGCCCACGCCGAGCCCGGCCCGGTCGGTGCCGATGGCGGCCGCGTAGACGAACACTGCCGAGCCTCCCGCGGTGAGGGCGAACAGGCTGAACAGCAGGGCCCGGGCCGCCGGTACCGCCTTTCGTCGCTGGCTCGGCCCGGCGAACTCGGCGGTCTTGTCGCCGAGGTCGAAGCCCAGTGGGACGAGCGCGAGCAGTCCGAGCATGACGAACACGCCCTGCGAGTCGGCCTCGGACACGACCACCGCGATCAGCGGGGCGGCGACGAAGCCCACGAACGGGGCGACGACGGCGACGTCGCCCATGCGCTTCTCGTCGCCGAACACGTCGGCCCACGCCGCCCAGGCGATGATGCCGATTCCCAAGCCGCTGAGGACGCGGAGCCCGAGCAGCAGCCAGAACGGCGGGGTGAGCGCGCTCAGCAGGTTCGCCACCGCGATCAGGATCAGGGCGCCTCGGATGAGCCCGCCGGTGGGGCGTAACCAGCGACCGGCCCCCCAGGTGGCGGCCATGAACCCGCCGAGCTGGGCCGACGAGATCAGCGCCGACAGCCCGAGCGAGACGTCGAAGTCGTCGGCGACCGCCTTCACCAGGAACGGCGTGGCGGTGAGCACCGCGGTGCTCATGGCGAGGCTGGCGAGCAGACCGGTCCGCACCGAGGTGCGGAACGCCTGGCCGAGTCGGAGCGGGACCTGCACGAACCGGCAAGTCTACGGGCGGTACCGTGCCGAGCGTGGGGGAGATCCACGGCCGTGACGTGTGCGGAATCGTGCTGGGTGCCGGCTCCTCGCGGCGCCTCGGCCGACCCAAGCAGACCCTGCCGTTCGGCGATCGCAGCCTCCTCGGCCACGTGGTCGCCGACGTGGAGGCGTCGGCGCTCGATCGGGTGATCGTGGTGCTGGGCGGAGCGGCGACCGAGGCACGGGCCAGCCTCGGGCCGGGTCGAGCCGAGCTGGTGACCAACGACGACTACGGGACCGGCTGTGCCTCGTCGCTGCTGGCCGGTCTGGACGCGGCCGGCGACTGCGCCGCGATGGTGCTGCTTCTCGGCGACATGCCCGGGGTCGACGCCGGCGTGATCGACCACGTCGTGACGGCGTGGCGCGAGCGGCCCACGTGGGCCGCGGTCACCGAGTACGACGACGGCATCGGGCACCCGTTCGTCTTCTCGGCCGACGCCTTCGAGACCCTGCGGGCCCTGCACGGCGACAAGGCGGTGTGGA
>JBFJYB010000162.1:0-6081 GCA_041622835.1 Acidimicrobiales bacterium
CAGGGCGTTGCAGCGGTCGGCGTTCAGCCCGATCGTGCGAGAGGCCGGCGACCTGGCCAACGCCGTGTTCGACCGCCGGGGTCGGATGGTCGCCCAGGCGGTGACCGGCACGCCCGGCCACATCAACTCCCTCGCCATGGGCGCCTCGCACGTGCTGGCCGAGCACCCGCCCGACTCGCTGGAGCCCGGCGACGTACTGATCACCAACGACCCGTACAAGACGGCCGGGCAGCTGCTCGACGTCACCGTCCTGTACCCGGTGTTCCGGGCCGGGCGGGTGATCGCATTCTTCGGTTCCACCATCCACCACACCGACGTCGGCGGCTACGGGATCGGCGCCGGCGGGCGCGACGTGTTCGAGGAGGGCCTGTGGATCCCGATCTGCAAGCTGATGCGGGCCGGCGAGCGGAACCAGGACGTGTGGCGGTTCATCCTGTCGAACGTCCGCCAGCCCGACCACATGGCCGGCGACCTCCACGCCCAGATGGCCTCCGGCGAGGTGGGCGCCCAGCGGCTCCTCACCCTCTGCGACACCCACGGTCTGGACGACGTCGAGGCCCTCGCCGACGAGATCGTCGCGAGGTCCGAGGAAGCCACCCGCGCCACCATCAGAGAGCTGCCGGCCGGCACCTACGACGCCGCGGCCGAGCTCGACCTGGCCGACGGCAGCCGCGTCGACATCAGGTGCGCGGTGACCGTCGACCCCGACGCCGGCGAGATCCTCGTCGACTACGCCGGCTCGTCCGACGCGAGCCCGTGGGGGATCAACGTGGTGAAGAACTACACCCACGCCTACACGACCTTCACCGTCCGGTCCGTCCTCAACCCCGAGATCCCCAACAACCACGGCAGCCTGGCGCCGATCCGGGTGGAAGCCCCCGAGGGCAGCATCGTGAACGCGGTGTCGCCCCAGCCGTGCACGGCCCGCCACGTGGTCGGCATGTTCCTCCCCAACGCCCTGCTGAAGGCGCTGGCTCAGCTCCGACCCGACCAGGCGATGGCCGAGGGGTCGGGTGCGGTCTGGACGATGCAGGTGAACGGCAACCACGACGACGGCAGCCCGTTCATCACCGCGATGTTCACCTATGCCGGCGGGGTCGGCGCCCGGGCCACCAAGCCCGGGCTGTCGGCGTGCTCGTACCCGACCGGCGTGGCTGCGGTGCCGGTCGAGGTGGTCGAGGCGTCGGCTCCGATCCGCTTCCGGCGCAAGGCGCTGCGCCCGGGATCGGGCGGAGCCGGGGCCCAGGTCGGCGGGCTCGGCCAGACCATCGAGTTCTCGGTGGCGACATCTCGTCCGTGGCAGCTCAACGCGGTCACCAGCCGGTTGGCGGTGCCGCCCGAGGGGATCTTCGGTGGTGAGCCCGGCCAGCCCGGCCGCTTCCTGGTGAACGGCGAGGCGGTCGAGACCCAGGCGCGGATCACGCTCGACCCCGAGGACGTGGTCCGCCTCGAGCTGCCGGGCGGAGGCGGCTACGGAGCCGCCGACCCTACAGTCTTGTCGCAGAACCCCGTCGTCGAGGGGAGCACACCATGACGGTCCTGACCTCCGAGCTGCTCGACTCGCTCGCCGCCTCGATCGAGCCGGTCGAGAGGGCCTACACGCTGCCGCCCGCGATCTACACGTCGGAGGAGTTCCTGCGCTTCGAGCACGAGGCTCTCTACTCGCACGAGTGGCTCTGCGTGGGGCGGGCCGACCGGATCCCCGAGCCCGGCGACTGGTTCACCGTAACGCTGGCCGACGAGCCGCTCGTCGTCGTGCGCGACAAGCAGGGAGGAGTCAACTGCCTGTCGGCGGTCTGCCAGCACCGGGCCATGCAGGTCTGCGACGGCCAGGGCAACGACTCCACCCTCAAGTGCCCATACCACCACTGGAACTATGCGCTCGACGGTCGCTTGCTGGGCGCGCCGGCCATGGAGCGCACCGAGGGGTTCGACAAGGCCGACTACGGCCTGCCGACGCTGCGGGTCGAGCAGTGGCAGGGGTTCCTGTTCGTCAACTTCGACGCCGAGGCGCCCCCGCTCGGCCCGACCCTCGGCCGCTACGAGCCGTTCGTCGCCAACTACGAGCTCGATTCCGTCGTGTGCCCCGGCACGTTCACCCTCGAGGACATGCCATGGAACTGGAAGGTGATGTTCGAGAACTTCAACGACGGCTACCACGCCAACCGGCTCCACCAGTTCGTGCAGGACTTCTGCCCGAGCTCGATGGCCGAGTTCCCGGTGCCGTGGGACGACGCCTCGAACGTGATCTTCCGCACCAACGGCTACACGGAGATCGACGGCGGCTTCAACGCCACCCACAGGGCGATCATGCCGATCTTCCCGAAGCTCACCGACGAGGAGCGGACCCGCTCCACGTTCGCGCTGATCCCGCCGACGCTGTGCTTCGGCACTGCTCCCGACCAGGCGTTCTTCTTCCTCGTCCGGCCCAAGACCGCCGAGACCATCGACGTCGAGATCGGCTACCTGTTCCACCCGACCGCACTCGAGGACCCGCTGTTCGACCTCAAGCTCCAGCTCTCCGACGCCGGCGTGCAGGTCTTCGTGCAGCAGGACCAGGACGCCACCACGAGGGTGCAGCGCGGCCTGCGATCGCGGTTCGCTCCCCGAGCGAGGTACTCGTGGCAAGAGGAGAGCCACGTGCAGTTCAACCGCTGGCTGGTGCAGCGCTACCGCCGGCACTGGCCCGGCGCGCACCTCGAAGCGGTGCCCGACGCCGCAGCCGGGTGAGCAACGGCGAACCCGAGCCGACACGCGAGCGACCGACAAACCAGACAAGATTGAGGGACCGACCGGAACCGAACGGCGCCGGTCGACGGATTGGAGGGGTTCCCGATGGGACTGAACAAGCGTTGGTTGATGCTGTGGGCGATGCTCGCGGTGTTCGGGCTGGTGGCCGCAGCTTGCGGCTCCGACGACGACGGTGGGGACGAGGTCACCGCCGAGGAGGACGCCCCCGTCGAGGAAGAGGCCCCGGTCGAGGAGGAGCCGCCCGCCGAGGAGGAGCCGCCCGCCGAGGAGGAGCCGCCGGCCGAGGAGGAGCCGCCCGCCGAGGAGGAGCCGCCCGTCGAGGAGGAGCCGCCCGCCGAGGTCGACCCGATCGTCGAGACCTTCGACGTCAACGGCGACGGCGCGGTCACGATCGGGGTGGCGGCGGCCGGTCCCCGCAACGATGGCGCCTACTACCAGGCCGTGGTCGACTTCGCCGAGGCCTACTCGGCCGAGAACGGGTTCAACGAGCCGATCGTCGTCGACAACATCCAGGCCGCCGACGCCGCGACCGAGCTGTCGAACCTGGCCCAGCAGGGTGTCGACATCATCTTCGTGGGCGCCAGCGAGATCGCCGAGCCGCTGCCCGACCTGACCGAGCAGTTCGGCGACATCTTCTGGTACTGCAACTGCGGCGCCGGCTTCCCCGAGACGCCGGGTCTGGCCCAGACCGTCGACTGGGGCGCCGCCATCCACTACACGGCCGGCGTCGCAATGGGTGCCGTCCTCCAGGAGACCGGCGGAACCAAGGGCGTGTTCATCGGCTGTTGCGATCTCGGCTTCGAGAAGGAGGCCTACAACGCAACCCTCGTGGGCCTCGAGGCCGTCGACCCGTCGTTCGAGATGGAGTACGTCCCGACCGGTGAGTTCCCGTTCGACTTCGACAACACGGCCAACGCCACCGCCGCGCTGGCCAACGCCGAGGCCGAGGGGGCCACGCTGGCCTACGCCTATCTCGGGGGCGCGGCCGAGCCGGTGGCCCAGGCGGCCACCGAGTCGGGCACTGCGGTCTTCGCAGCCGGACCGGCCGACGTGTGCAGCCGCGACGACGGGATCGCCTGGACCGGCACCATCGCCTTCGACGGCGGCGAGTACGCAGAGGCGGTGTTCCCGCTGATCATCGCGGGCGAGCTCACCGAGGGGCAGACCTACACCTTCGAGACCGGACCCGACGGCATCAACGGGGCGCGGTTGTGCGACCCGAGTCCCGAGGCCCAGACGCTGGTCGACGAGTCGTTCGCCTCGGTCACCAGCGACGGCGAGCTGCTCGGAGTGCTCGGTCAGGTCTCTGCGGACGCCTATGCCGCCGGCTGATCGGTGACCGACGGAGCGTCTGCTCCGACTGGCACGGGCGAGGCTCCGCCCTCGTCCGTGCCCGCGGTCGAGCTAACCGGGATCACCAAGCGCTTCGGCGCCGTCGTCGCCTGCGATCGGGTCGACCTCGCCCTGCATCGCGGCCAGGTCCACGGCATCCTCGGCGAGAACGGGGCCGGGAAGTCGACGCTGATGAAGGTGCTGATCGGGCTGGTGGTTCCCGACGCCGGCACCATCGCCATCGACGGTGAGCGGTGCCAGATCCGCGACCCCCTCGACGCCGCCGATCGCGGCATCGGCATGGTCCACCAGCACTTCAGCCTGGTCGACGAGCTGTCGGTCTGGGAGAACGTGGCCCTCGGCGAGGGCGGGTCGCTCGATCCGGCGGCGGTGCGACGTCGGGTCGGCGAGATCAGCGAGCACTACGGCCTGCACATCGAGCCCGACGCCCGCGTGGGCGACCTGCCGGCCGGCCTGCGGCAGCGGGTCGAGATCGTCAAGTGCCTGCGCCGCGACCCGAGCATCGTGGTGTTCGACGAGCCGACGTCGGTGCTCACGCCCGAGGAGTCCCATCAGCTGTTCCGCTCGCTGAGAGAGGTGGTGGCGGCCGAAGGCCGGGCCGTCGCGCTGGTCAGCCACAAGCTCGAAGAGGTGCTGGCGGCGACCGACCAGGTCACGATCATGCGCACCGGCGCCGTCGTGGAGACCCTCCCGACCGACGACGCCGACGCCCACGGCATGGCACGCGCCATGGTCGGACGGGACGTCTCGTTGCGCTCGGAGCGGGTCGCGCTGGGGCTCGTCGACGAGACCGCCGACGACGCCGAGTCGGCTCCGGACCCGGACCCGATCGCCGAATCCGCGGGTCCGCCGGCGCTGCGGGTGGCGGGCGCGCACGTCAGAGGTCGCGACGGCCGGACCCTGCTCGACGACCTGTCGTTCGACGTGCGCGCCGGCGAGATCGTGGGCGTGGCCGGGGTCGAGGGCAACGGCCAGCGCACCCTCGGCGACGTGCTGTCCAGCCTCGTGACCCTCGATCGCGGGTCGGTCGAGGTCGCCGGCACTGCCGTGGCCTCGGGCCGCCCCGGCGCCATGGCCGCCGCCGGGGTGGCGGTTGTCCCCGAGGACCGCCACGACTCGGGAATCGTGCTCGACATGAGCGTCGCCGAGAACCTGGTGCTGGTCGACCCCCACGTCGTCGCCCGGGCCGGTGTCATCGACGGAGCCCGGCTCCGCGGCGGTGCCAGGCGCCTGATCGACGAGTTCGAGATCCAGTGCTGGGGTCCCGACGCCCCCATGTGGTCGCTGTCGGGCGGCAACCAGCAGCGGGTGGTGCTGGCTCGCGAGCTGTCCCACGATCCGAAGGTGCTGGTCGCCGCCCAGCCCACCCGTGGACTCGACGTCGGCGCCATCGAGTACATGACGAGCCGACTCCGGCGGGTAGCCGAAGCCGGTGTGGCCGTTCTGCTGATCTCCAGCGAGCTCGACGAGATTCTCGACCTGGCAAGCCGGATCCTCGTGCTGCACCGCGGCCGGATCGTCGGCGAGATGGCCCGCGACGAGGCCAACCGCGAGCAACTGGGCCTGCTGCTGGGCGGGAGCCTGGCGGCCGCTCCGTGACCGCCACCGAGATCCGGCAGGTCGAGGTCGACGACTTCGACCTGCGCCCGGCGCGCTCGCACGTTCTGAAGCTGTCGGAGATCGTGGCCCTGTACGCCACCAGCATCCTCGTCGCCATCTTCCTGGCCGCGGTGCTCGTCGAGGTCACGGGCGGGTCGTGGACCGATGTGGTGGCCGCGCTGCTCGACGGCAGCATCCGCAACCCCGGACGATGGGGCACGACGATCGGCACCATGGCTCCACTGCTGCTGGTCGCGCTGGGAACGATCGTCAACGCCAAGGCTGGGCTGGTCAACATTGGCCAGGAGGGTCAGCTGCTGATGGGGGCCGCCTTCGCCGCCTACGTCGGCACCCGGCTGGGAGGGCCGGGGCCGGTCG
>JBFJYB010000163.1:0-6076 GCA_041622835.1 Acidimicrobiales bacterium
ACGCCGTCGGCGGCCGCGGTCGCCACATACGCCTCACCATCGGCCAACCCCGGCACCGTGATCGTCCGCGGCGAGGTCGCAGCCGTCACACCTGCCTCGGACCCGGCGGCGAACAGCCCGGGACCGGCCAGGGTCCACGCAAAGCTGCCGATCGCGCCCGGACCGAAGTTGCTCAACTCGATGGTCGCGATCCCGTCGAAATCGACACACACCCCCGACACCGACGCCGACGGATCCGGCTCCTCCACACAAGAGGGAAACGCCGCGAAGTCGATCGTCAACGGCGACCCCACCACCGGCACGGCCACGCCGTCGGCGGCCGCGGTCGCCACATACGCCTCACCATCGGCCAACCCCGGCACCGTGATCGTCCGCGGCGAGGTCGCAGCCGTCACACCTGCCTCGCTACCCGACGCGCTCACACCCGGACCGTCCAGGGTCCACGCAAAGCTGCCGATCGCGCCCGGACCGAAGTTGCTCAACTCGATCGTGGCGATCCCGACGGAGTCGACGCACTCGCCGCTGACGGAGGCCTCACAGATCGGGAGGGCGACGTCGGGGATGGTCAGCTCGAAGATCTGCGCGGCGTTGAGGTCGCTCTCGACGAGGTTGCCGGCGCCGTCGATGACGTCGGCCGGCGGTTCGCCGTCGCCCCAGGCGACCTGGGCCTCGGCGACGAGCCAGACCGTGGGGGTCCCGGCCGGCACGGTGAAGCTGCGGGAGAAGCTGGTGTCGTGGTCGACCGCACCGGGCGCGCCCTGCGCGGTGTACACGCCGGCGCGGGTGCCGGTCGACGCATAGACCTGGATGGCGTTGTTGATGTCGCGACCGCTCGAAGTCGGGTCCGGCTGCTGGACGTAGGACCCCACGGTGACGTCGATCTGGATGCCGCCCACGCCCTGGCACACGCCAGGGGTCGACGACGCGGTGATGACGGGATGGTGGGCGCCGGCGACACCCACGAAGATGACGAGCACACCGCCGGTCAACGCAGTGGCCACGACGACTGCGGTACGCCGCTGTCGAGCGTGTCGACTGAGTTGTGATCCTGAGATGCCCACGCCGTGTGGTCTCCTTGGTCATGCCCGGTCGCCGCGGACGGCGACCGGGCCTGGCTTGTTGCGGGGCGTACCGTCGTTCTCAGGGCCGAACGAGCACGCACCGAGCGGTGTTGGTGGTCAGGCCGTCGCCAGCACGTACTCCTTGCGCCGCACCAGCGCCATCATCAGCCCACCGATGACGAGCAGCCACCCGGCCATGCGGGCCATCTCGCCGCTGTCGGCGCCGGTGAAGGCGATCTGCTGGCAGGTCGGGCGGGAGTCGCGGGTCACCGACAGCGAGGTGGTGAAGCCCGTCGCGCTCAACCCGAGCGTGAGCTCCTCGCCCGGCTCGGCTGCGACGACCACGATCTCGCGCGCCCCGGCGGCCAGGTCGAGGGTGTCGACCGTCGTGCCGTTCTTGGTGAGCGTGAAGGTGGCTGCCTCGTCACCGGTGTTGGTGACGGTCACGTTGAGCCCGCCGGCGGCCCGGCAGCTCGTGGTGATCGTCGCTTCGGGCGGGCCGGCCACCTCCTCCGGGATGTAGTGGCTCGGGTCCTCGTCGACGGGGCAGTCGACCAACGTGCCGTCGATCAACCTGGCCGGCTCGCCGTTCTCGTCGACCGGACAGCCCACCGTGTCACCGACGTTGGCGTACAACCCGAGGTCGGCGTCCTGGGCGGTGCCGGTGAGCTGGCAGGTGGCCGACTCGCCGATGGCGAGCGCCGGAATCAGGCAGATGAAGCCCTCGATGTCGTCGACCACGCTGACGTCGACCAGGTCGAGCTCGCCCGTGTTGGTCACGATGTAGGTCCAGACGACCTCGGAGCCTTCCAGCACTCCGACCGCTTCCTCGGGCAGGTCGGCCTGCTCACCGTTGGTCAGCTTCTCGATGTCGATGTCGGCTTCGGGCTCGACCACGTAGTGGCTCGGGTCCTCGTCGGTCGGACACGGCACCAGCGAGTCGTCCAGCCGCCTCGCCGGGTCGCCGTTCTCGTCGACCGGGCAACCCTCGGTGTCGGCGACGTTGGCGTACAGACCCGGACCGACGGCAGTGCCGGTCAGGGTGCAGGTGTCGCTGGCGCCGATGGCGAGGAACGGGATGGTGCAGATGAAGCCCTCGATGTCGTCGTTGACCTCGACGTCGACCAGGTCGAGCTCACCGGTGTTGGTCACGATGTAGGTCCACTCGACGTCGGTTTCGGCCACCTCGGGCACCGCTTCCTCGGGCAGGTCGGCCTGCTCACCGTTGGTGAGCTTCTCGATGTCGATGTCGGCGGTCGGCTCGACGCAGCGACGGGTGTGGGTCACGTCGAGGAGCACGCCGTCGGCGGTCTCGACGACCACGTTCAGGGTGGCTCCCTCGGCGACGCCGAAGGACACGACCTGGCTCGAGTTGCCCGGCACCTCCGCGATGGACGTGCCGCCGACGCCGGTGCCGTCGGGGTTCATCGTCGTCTCGGCGATGAAGAAGGTCACGGGGGCGTCGCCGTTGTTGATCAGCGTGATGTCGACGCTGTCGAAGTCCTGGCCGACCACGCATTCGGTGATCGACACGGTGACCTCGGGGTCACCGGGCTCACAGGTCGGGAAGCTGCCGAAGTCGATGGTCAGCGGCGAGCCCGCGACCACCACTGGAGCACCGTCGGCGCTCGCGGTTGCGGTGTAGGCCTCGCCGTCGAGGAGACCGCCGACGTCGATCGTGCGGGTCTCGCCGGCCGCCACGTCGGCCTCGGAGCCCGACTCGCTCACGGCCGGGCCGTCGAGGGTCCAGTCGAAGCTACCGACCGTGGCCGGCCCGCCGTTGCTCAGCTCGATGGTGGCGGTCCCGTTGAAGGCGACGCACACGCCGGTGATCGAGGCTGACGGATCGGGCACACAGTCGGGGAACCGGGCGAAGTCGATGATCAGCGGCGAACCTGCGACCGGCACGTCCACCCCGTCGGCGGAGGCCGTCGCCGTGTACGCCTCGCCGTCGGCGAGACCGCTGAGCCCGATCGAGCGGGTCTCACCGGCCACCACGTCGCTCTCGGTGCCCGACTCGCTGACACCCGGACCGCTGAGGCTCCAGTCGAACACGGCGACCGTGGCCGGCCCACCGTTGCTCAGGTTCAGCGTCGCCAACCCGTCGGAGGCGGCACACAGCCCCGTGATCGAGGCCGACGGGTCGGAAAGCTGGCACGACGGGAAGGAGGCGTGGTCGATGGTCAGCGGCGAACCCGCGACCGCGACCGCGACGCCGTCGGCGGTGGCGGTTGCGGTGTAGGCCTCACCGTCGGCGAGGCCGCTCACGTCGATGGATCGGGTCTCGCCGGCGGTCACGTCGGCCTCGCTCCCGGACTCGCTCACGCCGGGACCGCTCAGGGTCCAGTCGAAGACCGCGACCGAGGCGGGCCCGCCGTTGCTCAGCTCGATGGTGGCGATGCCGTCGAAGTCGACGCACACACCGGAGATCGACGCCGACGGTTCGGTCGAACACGACGGGAAGGCGGCGAAGTCGATGGTCAGCGGCGAACCCGCGACCGCGACCGCGACGCCGTCGGCGGTGGCGGTGGCGGTGTAGGCGGCACCGTCCTGGAGACCACTCACAGTGATCGTCCGGGGCGAGGTTCCGGCGGTGACGCCGGACTCGCTACCCGACTCGCTCACGGCCGGGCCGTCGAGGGTCCAGGCGAAGGTGCCGATCGTGCCGGGGCCGGGGTTGGCCAGCTCGAGGGTGGCGATGCCATCGAAGGCGACGCACTCGCCGGAGATGGACGCCTCACAGATCGGGAGGGCGACGTCGGGCACGATCACCTCGATGATCGACGCCGGGTTGAGGTCGGCCTCGATGAGGTTGCCGGCGCCGTCGATGACGTCGCGTGGCGGCGCTCCGTCACCCCAGGGCACCTGGGCCTCGGCGACCACCCAGACCGAGGTGGTCCCGGCCGGCACCGTGAAGCTGCGGGAGAAGCTGGTGTCGTGGTCGACCGCTCCGGTCGCGCCTTGCGGGGTGTAGGTGCCGGCGCGGGCCTCGGTCGATGCATAGACCTGAATGGCGTCGTTGATGTCACGGCCGTTGGACGTGGGATCGGGACGCTGGATGAACGAGAAGACGGTCACGTCGACCTGGATGCCCCCGACGCCCTGGCAGACCCCAGGCGTCGCCGTGCCGGTGAGCTCGGGATGGTGAGGGTCGGCGCTTGCCACTCCGGCGAACAGGACGAGGACGCTGCCCACGAGGGCAACGATGACGCCGACCGCCGTTCGGCGCTGGATCGGGCTCTTGCGGATGATGGATCCTGGATTGCCCACGGTCGCTGTCTCCCTGGTCATGCTGGACCACTGTGTCAATCGCTCCAGCTCTCTCCGAAGGGGCCGGGTTCGCCTGACTCCTCGCAGGCCAAGCGACCAATTGCAGCCTGCGGATCACTGCCTCCCCGGGATATCCACGACCGAGTACTCCACCCGCTTCAATCCCGCTACGCAGAGTAGCCACCGCAATACAGGCCTACAAGCGTGATGAGCAGAATGTCCTATAAAGTTCCGGGCCCGAAAGCCGATGCGTGTCCCCCACCTGGACTCGCTCTTGTCGGCCGATGTCGGCAAATCTCTCAGGTAGAGGTTGAGGGTGAGGCCTTGACCGCCAGCTCGTCGCCCTCGACCGACACCTCCACCTCGTCGCCGTCGACCACGCCGCCGTCGAGGATCTCCATGGCCAGGCGGTCACCGAGATCGCGTTGGATGACCCGCTTCAGCGGCCGAGCGCCGAAGGCGGGGTCATAGCCGCGTCGGGCCAGCAGCTCCCGGGCCGCGTCGGTGATGTGCAGCTCGATGCGCCGCCGGGCCAGCCGGGTCCGCAACAGGTCGAGCTGGATGTCGACGATCTCGCGCAGCGCGGTCTCGTCGAGGGCCTCGAAGCGCACGATGTCGTCGATGCGGTTGATGAACTCGGGCCGGAAGACCTCCGACGGCTCACCGGGGATGTTGGACGTCATGATCAGCACCGCGTTGGTGAAGTCGACCGTGCGACCCTGGCCGTCGGTGAGCCGCCCGTCGTCGAGCAGCTGGAGCAACACGTTGAAGACCTCGGGATGGGCCTTCTCGATCTCGTCGAGCAGGATCACCGCATAGGGCCGACGCCGCACCGCCTCGGTCAGCTGACCGCCCTCGTCGTAGCCGACGTAGCCAGGGGGCGCGCCGATCAGCCGGGACACGGAGTGCTTCTCCATGTACTCGCTCATGTCGATGCGGACCATGGCCCGCTCGTCGTCGAACAAGAAGTCGGCCAGGGCGCGGGCCAGCTCGGTCTTGCCGACGCCGGTGGGACCCATGAACAAGAAGCTGCCGATCGGGCGGTTCGGGTCCGACAATCCGGCCCGCGAGCGCCGGATGGCGTTGGCGACGACCGCGACCGGCTTGTCCTGGCCGACCACCCGCTCGTGGAGGTGGTCCTCGAGCTTCACCAGCTTCTGGACCTCGCCCTCCATCAGGCGCGACACCGGCACGCCGGTCCACTTCGACACGACCGCGGCGATGTCCTCCTCGTCCACCTCTTCCTTCAGCATCCGGCGGTCGGACTGGAGCTCGGCCAGCGCGCTGGTCGCGGCCTCGATGTCCTTGTCGAGCTCGGGCAGCCGTCCGTAGCGGATCTCGGCCGCCTTCTCGAGATCGCTCTCGCGCTCGAGCATCAGGTTGAGGTCCTCCTGTTGCTGCTTGAGGGCGCGGATGCGATCGATGGCCGCCTTCTCGGACTGCCAGTGCGCCTGCATGCCCGCCAGCTCCTCGCGCAGGTTGGCCAGCTCCTGGTCGAGGGCCGCCAGGCGCTCGGCCGAGGCCGCGTCGGTCTCCTTCTCGAGGGCCACGCGCTCGATCTCGAGCTGTCGGATGCGCCGGTCGACCTGGTCGATCTCGGTCGGCATCGAGTCGATCTCGATGCGCAGCATCGACGCCGACTCGTCCATGAGGTCGATGGCCTTGTCGGGCAGGAACCGACCGGTCAAGTAGCGGTCCGACAACACGCCCGCCGCGACGAGCGCGCTGTCCTGGATCCGCACCCC
>JBFJYB010000164.1:0-6068 GCA_041622835.1 Acidimicrobiales bacterium
CTGAGCGTCATCGGCTGAGCGTCATCGGCTGAGCGTCATCGGCTGAGCGTCATCGGCTGAGTCTCTGCCCCGACCGCCATACTGGTGCCGAGCAGCCGCCCGTGCCGCGCGAGATGGGGTGAACCGTGGAGAGATCGTTCGACGGACGGAGCGTTGTGGTGACGGGCGCGGGGCACGGCATCGGCCGGGCCATCGCCGAGCGGTTCGCCGGGGCCGGGGCGAACGTCGCCGTCAACGACGTCGACGGCGACCGGGTCGCCGAGGTGGTGGAGGCCGTCCGGGCCTCCGACGGGACCGCCCTGCCCGCCGTGGCCGACGTGTCCGACGGCGGCCAGGTGTCGGCGATGTTCGACGCCGTCGTGGACGCCCACGGCACGGTCGACGTGCTTGTCAACAACGCCGGCCTGGTGAGCCCGATGCTGCACGTGCTGGAGGCCGACGAGGCCTGGTTTCGGCGGATCATCGACGTGAACCTGGTCGGTGCCTGGCTCTGCAGCCATCGTGCCGCCCACATCATGGCCCGGCAGGGCGCGGGTGCGATCATCAACATGTCGTCGGGGGGCGCCACCCGAGCCCATCGCGCCTTCGCCGCTTACGACGCCTCCAAGGGCGGCATCGAGGCCATGACCCGGGCGATGGCCGTGGACCTCGGGCCGTACGGGGTGCGGGTCAACGCCCTCATGCCGGGGTCGATCGACACCCAGGGCCTCGACGACGAGCAGCGGCGGCTGCGAGGAGTCAACATCCCGCTCGAACGGATCGGCGATCCCGACGACATGGCCGGCCCCGCCCTGTTCCTCGCGTCCGACGACGCGGCCTATGTGACCGGCCACGTGCTGAAGGTCGACGGCGGGATGCTGGCCCAGCAGCGCTCGGCCACCGTCGACATCATGCCGCCGTCGGGGTTCCCCAAGATCGAGGATCTCGACGGGAGATGACCGAGAGCGCCGATCTGGTCATCGTGGGGGCCGGCGTCGTCGGGTCCGCCATCGCGTACCAGGTCGCCCGGCGGTCGGCTTGGCGCGTCGTGGTGGTCGAAAAGGCGACCGGCCCGGCCGCAGGTTCGAGCGGGGACTCGCTGGCCATCTCGCGCTGCCGGTACACCGAGCCCGCAGTCGTTCGTCTCGCTCGCCACGGCCAGGAAGTGTTCCGGCACTGGGCCGAGTTCACCGGCTTGCCTCGACCGCGCAGCTGCTACACGAAGCTGGGGGCGCTGTGGGTGCTCGACCGGACGCCGGATGAGCTTGCTGCCGACCACCGCCGGCTCGTCGACAACGGCGCAGAAGCGGAGCTGCTCTCCGCCGACGACCTCCGAGCCCGGTGGCCGGCGATCAACCCGTGCGTCGCGGCCATCGACGTGGTTGGCGACGGTGGCGACCACCTCTGTCGATCCGGTTCGGGCTTCCTGTTCGAGGAGGAGGCCGGCTTCGTGGATCCGGCCGGGGCCAACCAGGACCTCGTCGAGGCGGCGCGCCGAGAGGGAGCCGAGTTCCGCTTCGCTTCGCCGGTTGTCGGATTGATCCACGACGGCGGCGCCGTCACAGGGGTCGAGCTGGCGAGCGGCGATCGGGTCGACGCACCGGTGGTGGTGAACGCGGCCGGTCCGTGGTGCAACGCCCTCAACGTCCCGGAGGGTGCGGCCCGGCGCTGGACCCTCACGCCGACCCGAATCCAGATGATCTACCGGGCCTGGTCTCCCGACGCCCCGCGGCTGCCGATCATCTTCGACGGCCCCACCGCCTCGGCGTACCGACTCGAAGCCAGCGGCGAGCAGATGGTCGTGGTGGCCCCCGAGGTGGCGCCCTACGCCGTGCCGGTCGACGACCCCGACTCGTTCAGGCGACAACCCGACTCAGAGGCGGTGACGATCGCCATGGCCTGCTTCGAGCATCGCGTGCCCGGCGTCGAGCACCGCTCCAGCCTCACCGGCACCTCCGGGCTGTACACGATCAACGAGCAGGACAACCACCCGGTGCTCGGGCCGTCGGAGGTCGACGGCCTCTGGCTGGCCAACGGCTTCAGCGGTCACGGCTTCAAGCTGGCGTCGATGATCGGCTCGCTGCTCGCGCAGGCGCTGGTCGGCGAGACCGCAAGCTTCGACACCGACGTGCCGCTCGACGTGTTCGGCGTCGACCGCGACCCGCTTCGGACGACGGGGAGCGTCTTCGCATGACGGCCCGGCCCGAGGTGCGTCTGGCGGTCGACATCGGAGGGACCTTCACCGACGTCGCCATCGAGGTCGGACGCGGCCCCGAGTCGGCGACGACGGTGGCCAAGACCCTGACGACCCACGACGCACCGGAACGGGGTGTCGTCAGCGGCACGATCGGTGTTCTCGCCGACGCCGGCGTCGACCCGGCCGACGTGTCGACGATGATCTACGGGACCACCTTGGCGACGAACCTGCTGATCGAGCGGAAGGGAGCCTCCACTGCGCTGCTCACCACCGACGGGTTTCGCGACACCCTCGCCATCCGCAACGAGAGTCGCTACGAGCAGTACGACCTGAACATCGATCTGTCCGAGCCGCTGGTACCTCGGCGCCTGCGTCTCCCGATCCCGGAGCGCATGAACGTCCGGGGCGAGGTGCTGCTGCCGCTCGACGAAGCCGCCGTGCTCGCGACCGTCGACCGGCTGCACGCCGCCGAGGTGCAGAGCCTGGCCATCGGCTTCCTGCACAGCTATGTCAACGACGCCCACGAGCAACGGGCGAGGGACCTGCTGGCGCCGCGGCTCCCCGACGTGGAGATCTCGCTGTCGAGCGAGGTCTCGCCCGAGATGCGGGAGTACGAGCGGATCAGCACCACCTGCGCCAATGCCTACGTGCAGCCGTTGATCAGCCGGCACCTGACCCGGCTGGCGGCCGAGCTCGACGCCATCGGGATCGAGTGCCCGCTGCTGCTCATGCTCTCCGGCGGGGGGATCACGACCCTCGACACGGCGCGGCGCTTTCCGGTCAGGCTGGTCGAGTCGGGGCCGGCCGGCGGCGCCATCTTCGCCGGCCACATCGCCAGGCAGCTCGGACTGGACCAGGTCGTGTCCTACGACATGGGAGGGACGACCGCCAAGCTCTGCCTGATCGACGACGGCACCCCCCACACCAGCCGCAGCTTCGAGGTGGCCAGGATCTACCGGTTCATGAAGGGCAGCGGCCTGCCCCTGCGGATCCCGGTGATCGAGATGGTCGAGATCGGCGCCGGCGGCGGTTCGATCGCGCACATCGACGCGTTGGGTCGCATCGCGGTCGGGCCCGAGAGCTCGGGGTCCGATCCCGGCCCGGCCTGTTACGACCGCGGCGGCACCGAGCCGACGGTGACCGACGCCGACACGCTCCTCGGCCGGATCGACCCCGACAACTTCGCCGGCGGCTCGATGACCCTGGATCGGGCTGCCGCCGAGTCGGCGATGGCCGCCGTGGTAGGCGATCCTCTCGGCCTCGGCCCGGTCGACGCCGCGCTCGGGGTGTCGGAGATGGTCGACGAGAACATGGCCAACGCGGCGCGTGTCCACGCCATCGAGTCGGGGGAGGTGATCGAGGCCCGCACGCTGATCGCCTTCGGCGGCGCCGCACCGCTGCACGCCGCCCGCATCGCCGAGAAGCTGGCCATGGCCCGGGTCGTGATCCCACCGGGGGCCGGCGTCGGCTCGGCGCTGGGCTTCCTCCGGGCGCCGGTCGCCTACGAGGTCAGCCGCAGCTTCCACCAGCGGCTCGGTGCGCTCGACGCCGAGGCCTGCAACCAGCTGCTCGAGGAGATGAGGGCCGAGGCTCGGGCGGTGGTCGAGTCCGGGGCGCCGGGGCAACCGCTCGTCGAGTCGCGCCTCGCCTACATGCGCTACGTCGGCCAGGGCCACGAGGTCGGGGTCGAGCTGCCGGTGCGGATCGAGGCGGAGCGGCTCGACGCCACCAGCGCCGACTCCCTGCTCGCGGCGTTCGAGGCCGAGTACGACCGCCTGTACGAGCGGTCGATACCGGACCTCGAGGTCGAGATCCTCACGTGGGTGCTCGTCGTCGGCACCGAGCCCGAGCCAGCCGAGCGATCCGGACCAGGTCCGGCGCGCGATGCCGGTACCGACGCCGCTCGGGGTTCGGCCACCCGCGCCATGGTCGAGTCGGCGACCGGGGAACGGGTCGAGGCGCCGGTCTTCGAGCGCGCCGCACTGGTGCCCGGGGATCGGATTCGCGGCCCCGCCGTGATCGTCGAGACCGACACCGCCACCGTCGTGACCTCCCGCTTCGTCGCCGAGGTCCATCCCGACGGCCACATCGTCCTGGAAGCGGTGGAAGCGACCGGAGAGTCGGCGCCATGACCACCGACGCCCTGACGCGGATCCACCTCCACGTGATGTGGAACCGGCTGATCGCGGTGGTCGAGGAGCAGGCTCAGACACTGGTCCGCACCGCCTTCTCGACGAGCGTTCGCGAGGCGGGCGACCTGGCGGCCGCGGTCTTCGACCGTCAGGGGCGCATGCTCGCCCAGGCCGTCACCGGCACGCCCGGCCACATCAACTCCCTGGCCGCGGCGGTCGTGCACTTCCTCGACGCCCACCCGATCGACACGATGGTGCCGGGCGACGTGTTCCTCACCAACGACCCCTGGCTCACGTCCGGTCACCAGCACGACCTGACCGTGGCAACCCCCGTCTTCGTCGACGGGCGCCCGGTGGCGATCGTCGCCAACACCTGCCATGTGGTCGACATCGGTGGGCGGGGCTTCACCCCCGACGGCCGCCAGGTCTACGAGGAGGGGCTCAACATCCCGATCCTGCACCTGTTCCGGGCCGGCGAGGCGAACCAGACGCTGTTCGACATCATCCGCACCAACGTGCGTGAGTCGAACCAGGTGATCGGCGACGTGTACTCCTTCGCCGCCGCCAACGACATCGCGGCCCAGCGCCTGGTGGCCATGATGCACGAGTTCGGGATCGACGACCTCGAAGAGCTGGCGACGTTCATCGTCGACAGCTCCTGCCGAGCCACCGTCGAGCGGATCGACGAGCTGCCGCGCGGCACGGTGTCCAACGAGCTGACCATGGACGGCTACGACGAGCCGGTGACCCTGCGGGCCACGCTCACCGTGTCCGAGGGCAACGTGCACGTCGACTACGCGGGCACGTCGCCGGCCAGCAGCTACGGGATCAACGTGGTGCTCAACTACACGAAGGCCTACACGACCTACGGGATCAAGGCCGCAGTGGCGCCCGACATCCCCAACAACCACGGGTCGATGGAGCCGTTCACGTTCGCCGCGCCCGAGGGCTCGATCCTGAACGCCCCCCGGCCCTTCGCGGTCGCGGCGCGCCACATCATCGGCCACCTGCTGCCCGACACGATCCTCGGATGCCTCGACCAGCTGGTCGACGGCGGGGTGCAGGCCGAGGGCTCGGCGTCGCTGTGGAACATCCAGCTGCGCAGCGGGCCGTCGGTGTCGACCGGCAGCGGCTACGACGGCGAGATCCCCGAGTTCGAGATGATGCACTTCAACAGCGGTGGGGCCGGAGCCCGTCCCACCAAGGACGGCCTCGACGCCACCGGCTTCCCGAGCGGCGTGAAGGGCGTCCCGGTGGAGGCCACCGAGTCGATCGTCCCGGTGGTGTTCTGGCGAAAGGAGCTGCGGCCCGACTCGGGAGGTCCCGGGACCCACCGCGGCGGGCTGGGCCAGGTCATCGAGCTGGCCGGCGACGGGGGAGCCCCCTTCGACGTGCTGGCGATGTTCGAGCGGGTCCACAACGCGCCGAGGGGCCGCCACGGCGGCGGCGACGGGGCACGCGGGCGGGTCTCGCTGAAGTCGGGAGCCACGTTGCGGTCCAAAGGCCAGCAGTCGATCCCCGCCCACGACCGTCTGCTGCTGGAGATGCCGGGCGGAGGAGGCGTCGGCCGCGCCTCGGAGCGGCCGGTCGAGGCGGTTGTGGCCGACGTTCTGGACGGTGTGGTGTCGGTGCGATCGGCTCGCGACGACTACGGCGTGGTCGTCGACGCCGACGGCAACCTCGACGCCGAGGCGACCAGAGCGCTCAGAGGGTGACGGTCGTTCCCACGCCGGCTGCGCGGGCGTTGTCGACGGCGATGC
>JBFJYB010000165.1:0-6018 GCA_041622835.1 Acidimicrobiales bacterium
CCAACCCGGCATCGGGGGTCGTCGTCTTCAGCGGGCAGGGGAACGACCTGGTGGCCTACGAGGCCGAGCCGCCGTTCGCGTCGCAGACGGTGATCACCAACGCCACCGACGACCCGGGCGGTCGCGACATCAACGGCCAGATCTGCTTCGACCCCGACGACCCGCGCCGCTTCGTGGCCGGCGAGGACACCGACCAGGGTGGTGCGGGCGCGCCGGGCTGGGGGATCTTCGAGCTGTCGGGCGACCAGGTCGGCGACTTCGCCGCCACCCAGGTCGCCAAGCTGGTGCCCACCTACCAGAGCGCGACCGACAACGCCGAGAACTTCGGGTGCGGGTTCCTCCCCGACGGCCGCATCGTGACCACCGACATCGGCAACCAGGCCGCCGGTGAGGGCAACGGCCAGCTCATCGTGTGGTTCCCGCCGTTCGGGTTCGGCGACAACTCCTACTGCAAGGTCGACGTCGGCCTGGCGACCGGCCAGGCCATCCTCGTCACCGAGCAGGTCGTGCTGGTCGCCCAGGCCCGGGCGCCCGGCGTGTTCTCCTACGACATCGACGCCATGCCGGCGAGCGCCGACGCCGCGGGTGGGTGTGACACGGTCGACGACACGGGCGCGCCGCTGTCCACCGCCGTCACACCCGAGCCGTTCATCGTGCCGACCGACACCAACGGCATCGTCGCACCCAGTGGCCTCGCCGCGGGCCCCGACGGGACCATCTTCGTGTCGAGCGTGATCAACGGCGTGATCGGCGCGTTCGGGCCCGACGGCACCCACGTCGGGGTGGTGGTCAGACCGCCCGACGGCGAGACCCTGGGAGCCGAGCCGTTCACCAGCGGGACCCCGTTGGGGCTCGGTGTCGACTCGGCCGGCACCCTCTACTACGCCGACATCGCCGTCGTCGTCGACGAGAACGGCGTCGGACCGGGCTCGGGCCTCGGAACCGTGCGCCGTCTCCTCCCCGGTTCGGGCGAGCCCGAGATCATCGACGACGGCCTGCGGTTCCCCGACGGCATCGGGGTCTACGAGCCCTCGGCGCCGTAGGGCGGCTCCCGCGTCGTAGGGTCTCGCCATGGCCCACGTCGAGAAGGTCCCGCCCGAGCAGGCCGAGGGGGCACTGGCCCGCGAGTACGAGGCCGCCCAGCGGCGGGCGGGTCGCATCTGGGAGATCGTGGCGGTGCAGAGCCAGAACGGCGAGTCGCTGCGCCAGAGCATGCGGATGTACGGCCAGGTCATGTTCGGCGACTCGCCGCTGAGCCGGGCCCAGCGGGAGATGATCGCGGTCGTCACCTCGCAGGCCAACGACTGCCACTACTGAATCTCGGCCCACCTGCACGACCTCCGTGCCGAGGTCGACGATCAGGCCCTGGTCGACCGGTTCGCGGCCGACTGGCGGCGGGCCGGTCTCGACGGTGCCACCGTCGCCCTGCTCACCTACGCCGACCGGCTCACCCGCGACCCGTCGGCCGTCGGACCTGCAGACGTCGAGGCCCTCCGCGCCGCGGGGTGGAACGACCGGGGCATCACCGACGCCGCCCAGGTCTGCGCCTACTTCAACTACATCAACCGCATCGCCGAGGGGCTGGGCGTCGACCCCGAGCCGTGGCTCGACGAAAGGGGCTACCCCGCCGACTGACGCCCCGGAGCGCCCCCTACGATCGGCAGGGTGCGGGTCACCTTCTCAGCCGTCGGGCCGGCCCTGGTGGTGTCGGTGCTCGTCGCCGCCTGCGGGGCCGGCTCGCTCGACGTCTCGTCCCCGGTCACACCGTCCCCGACCCCGCCGCCACCGGCATCCGCCGACGCCGAGACGCCGGTCGCTTCGTCGGCACCGCCGACCGCGACCGCGACCCCGAGTCCGAGCCCCGACCCCACACCGACACCCGAGCCGGCGGTGGCCGTCGGCGCCGAGGTGCTGGTCGACAGCGGCTTCGCCGAACTCGACGGCCGGCGGGTCGGGCTGATCGCCAACCAGACCGCACTGGCGTACGGCCGGCACATGATCGACCTGCTCGACGAGGCGCCGAACGTGGAGCTCACCGCGGTCTTCGCCCCCGAGCACGGCGTGCGCGGCGTCGTGTCGGCCGGTCTGATCGAGGGCGACTCCGTCGACCTGGCGACCGGCGTGACGATCTTCAGCCTGTACAGCGACGTCCGTCAGCCGACACCGGAGATGCTCGAGCAGGTCGAGGTGCTGGTCTTCGACCTCCAGGACGCCGGGACCCGCTTCTACACGTTCATCTCGACCATGGGCCTGGCGATGCAGGCCGCCGCCGAGGCCGGCATCCCGTTCGTGGTCCTCGACCGCCCCAACCCGATCGGCGGCGAGATCTCGGCCGGGTTCACGCTCGAGCCGGACCAGCTGTCGTTCATCGGCCAGTACCCCGTCCCGAGCGCCTACGGGCTCACGGCGGGCGAGCTGGCCCTGGCCATCGAGGGCGAGGGGTGGCTGCCGGGTCTGGAGGGGCTCGACCTCCGTGTGGTCGAGATGCAGGGGTGGACGCGCGACATGCTGTGGCCCGACACGGGACGCGACTGGGTGCCCCCGAGCCCCGGCCTGCCCACGTTCGACTCCACCCTGGCCTACCCGGGCGCGGTGCTCTTCGAGGCCACGTCGATCAGCTACGGCGGTGGCACGCTGCGCCCCTTCGCCACCTTCGGCGCGGGCTGGGCCGACGGGGATGCCTTGGAGGCCGATCTCGACGAGCGGGGTCTCCCCGGCGTGGACTTCGAGGCGGTCACCTTCCGGCCCCGCCCCATCGAGGGGATCACCGAGAACCCGCGGCTGAACGGCGAGCGGATGAGCGGGGTGCAGTACCGCATCACCGACCCGGTCGCCTTCGAGCCGGTGGCGACCGGCGTCCACGTCCTCGACGCCTTCAACCGGCAAGCCGAGGCGCTGGGCGTCGACGACTTCATCGACCGGCCACCGACCTTCGACCTGCTGGCGGGCACGACCCGGCTGCGGGAGATGCTCGAGGCCGGCGCGACCGCCGACGAGATCGTCGCCGCGTGGGCCGGGTCGGCCGAGCAGTTCGCCGCCCGGCGCGCTCCCTATCTGTTGTACTGACTAGGGCACCCTGGCGGCGCCCTCGACCATCGCTCGCAGCTTGGCGATGGCCAGGTCGCGGCCCAGATACCCGAGCCCGCAGTCGGGCGCGGCGACCAGTCGCTCGGGGGGAAGGTGTTCGAGCGCAGCGCGGAGGCGGGCCTCGACCTCGGCCGCCGTCTCGACCCGGCTGCGGGCGATGGCCACGACGCCGAGCACCACCGTCGTGGTGGCGAACCGCGGGAGGAGCGCGTCGAGGTCGTTGGGCCGATGGGCGTCCTCGATGCTGACCTGGTCGAAGGGGGCCCGGTCGAGGGCGTCGGCCAGCTCCAGGTAGGCGCCGGGATCGGCCTTGGGATAGTCGGGATCGTCCAGCCGCCTCGGGTACCCGCAGCAGCAGTGGACGGTCCGGACGACGCCGGCGGGCACGCCGGCGAAGCACCGCGCCAGGTCGTCGATCCCGTGGTCGAGCGCCTCGGCCGGCCGGCGGGCCAAGAGCGGCTCGTCGACCTGCACGTGCCGGCACCCGGCGGCCACCAGCTCCAGCACCTGCTGGTTCAGCGCGCCAGCCAGGTCGGCGCCGAGTACCCGGGGGTCGCGGTAGTGGACGTCGATCGTGCTGTCGCGGATCGTCATCGGGCCCGGCAGGGTGACCTTCACCGGCCGGGGTGACAGCGACTGCGCGACCTGGTAGTCGCGAGCCAGCGGCGACGACTCGAAGCCGACCGGCCCGACGATCCGGGGAAGGCACGTCTCGACGGTGTCCCGCATCCGGTGGCGCCCCAGCTCCTCGAAGTCGAAGCCGACCAGGTGGCGGCACTGGTGGTGGACGTAGTTCTCCCGCCGCACCTCGCCGTCGGTGACGACGTCGATCCCGGCCTCGACCTGGTCGCGGATGACCTCGGCCGTCGCCCGCTGGAAGCGCTCCTCTGCGTCGGACATCGCTCGGACCTGGGCGGCGTAGGCCGACGTGTAGTCCATCACCCCGTCGGAGCCCGGCCGGGCGGTGAACCAGTCGGTGATCGGCACCTCGGGCGGCTTGGGGTACGACCCGATGGTCGTCGTCGTGATCACCGGACCGCCACCTCGATGACCAGGGTGCGGTAGTGGTCGAGCGCCGGCACGCGACGGCCGGGCACCTTGGCCTGCTCGTCCCACCGTCGCACGGCCAGCGCGGCGTCGCGGTGGGGCTCGCCCTCGAACGCTCGACACTCGTCGGGGGTGAGCGGCCCTCCCTGGAGAGCCAGCGTGTGGGCCGATGCCGGCGACAGGACGTCGGCGTACGCCGGGTCGACGGCCACGAGGTAGCGCTTGGCTGCGACATGGAGGCGTACCGGCTCGGTCACCCCGGGCGGGAACCATGCGGCGAGCAGCTCGGCGCCGACCGCGGCGTGGAACGGGTTGCCGGTGGTGCCGTGCTCGGGCGCGTCGACCAGGTGGCCGACGTCGTGGAGGAGCGCGGCCAGGCAGGTCGGCGCATCGGCGCCAGCTGCCTCGGCCAGCGACGCGGTCTGCAGCATGTGCTCGGCCAGCGTGACCTCCTCGCTGTAGTGCCGCGCCGCCCGCCGTCCCCCGAGCAGATCGGCCACGAACGAGTACGCGGTCATGTCCGGGCCGCCATCCGGACCGCGGAGCGAACCGCGTCGATGTCGGCGTAGCACCCCTGGAGGTGGCGGGCCCCCGACGCCGGGAAGCCGGCCCGGCCGTGGAGCACCCGGCGGTTGTCCCACACCACCAGGTCGCCCGGCGCGAGGGTGAGCTCGATGGCGGCACCCGGCGCGGCGAGCAGCTCGCAGAGCCGCCGGTACGCCCCGTAGAAGTCGGTCAGCTCGGCGGCGGCCAGTTCGGGCGGCTCCATGCTGCGATGGTTGACCCGGATGCCGACCACGGCTCCGGTCGCATCGACGTCGATCAGCCGGCCACGGGCCTCGAGGTCGCAGGTGGCGTCGTGGAACCGGAAGCTCACGTCGCACGAGCTGAGCATCGCAAAGCCGTGCGGCGCCTCAAATCGCAACCGCTCGGCCGCGAGGAACCCGTCGGCGAACCGCGTGGCCCCACCGGTCGCCGACGCGGCCAGGCAGTGCAAGAGCTGAACCGTCGGCACCGGATCCCGGTACGGGTTGTCGGTGTGGAGGGCGAGAGGCGCCGGCGTGTAGGCCAGGTTGACGGGGTCGTCGCTGGCGACCACGTCGAACACCGCTCCGTAGTTGGTCACCCGCACGAAGCCGAACCGCTCGGCGAAGCGCGCCACCTCGCCGGGGACCGTTGGGACGCCGTGAGCCATGCCGATGCCGTAGGAGTCGACCGCTCGCAGCAGTGGCATCACGTCGTCGGAGCTCGCCAGGTCGACGGCGCCGGTCAGGAGCGTCGCGCCGTGGGCGCTCGTCCAGACGCAGGTGGGAGGGTCGGGCCGGATCCGCGCCGCGAGCCGCTCGACCGGGACCCAGCCGTCGTGGCGCGAACCGGACCGGTCGGTGAACGTGACCATCAGGCGGTCGGCGACGAGGGCGGCCTCGACCGTCACCCCTTCGTCGAGGTCGAGCACGTCGACGAGGTGCTGGTCGCTGCCCGGGTCCCGGCATCGCTCGCACGCGCACGCGTCCCGCAGCCAGATGGCGGGCACGTGGTCGGCCTGCCCCGTCGACCACTCCAGCGTCAGGCCCGTGGGGGTGCATGCCTGCCGGCGGATGCACGCGATGGCGCTCACGGGATCAGCACGAAGCTGCCGACGTGGTGCTTGGCGGCGAAGGCCTCCTGGGCGGCGTGGATCTCGGTGAGGGGGAATGTCCCGGCCAGCACCGGCCGGATCTCCTCCCGCTCGATGTACCCGACCAGGTCGGCGAACAGCTCGGGCGGGTACACCGTCGCGCCGTAGAGCGACAGGTCCGAGAGGTAGAGCGTCCGGAGGTCGAGCTCGACGATCGGACCGGCGATCGCCCCGGCGGTGACGTACCGCCCACCACGGCGCAGCCC
>JBFJYB010000166.1:0-6015 GCA_041622835.1 Acidimicrobiales bacterium
CGAGGTGTTGAGCGTCCACAGGTCGAAGGCGCCGCTGCGGGGCAGGTCGAGGAACGAGCGGAAGCCGACGTCGATCACGCCGCCGTGGCAGAAGACGGCCACGGTGCGCCCCTCGTTGGCCTCGACCACGCGGTGCAGCGCCGCGCTGGTCCGGTGGATGAACGAGGCCCGGCTCTCGGCGCCGGGCGCGATCGGGCGGTGCGGGTAGCGCTCGGTCTCGACCGGGCCGAAGATGTCGCGGAAGTCGTCCCATCGAACGCCGTCGGCCTCCCCCGGCCGCAGCTCCTCGAGGTCGGTGTCGGTGTGGATCTCGAGACCGAACGCCTCGTTGACCACCTCGGCGGTCTCGAAGGCGCGCGGCAGCGTGGACGACCAGATCTCGTCGATGGCCGGCTCGTGGCCGTTGGCGAGCCGATCGCGCAGCGCGACGGACTGCCGCCGGCCGAGATCGGACAGGCCGCGACACGTCTCTGACCCGCCCAGCACGCCGTCGACGCTCACCTCGGACTCGCCGTGGCGAACCAGGAGCACCCGGGTCGTGGCCATGGCCGCCATCCAAGCCCAGCCGCGCCGGCCAGCGCCAACCGACCATGGGCCCGGCGACCGATGCACAGACCGGCGCACCTTGGCACACTGGTGGGATGGGCGACGTGCTCGTACTGCTGGTCGGATTCGCCGTCGGGGCCGTTCCGTTCTCGTACCTCGTCGCCCACTCGGTGGCCGGGACCGACCTGCGCGAGGTGGGCACCGGCACCGTCTCCGGCACCAGCCTGTACCGGGTCGCCGGTCTGGCGCCGCTGCTGGTGGGCGGCATCCTCGACGTGCTCAAGGGCCTGCCCGGTCCGCTGCTCGCCGGGGGCGACGAGCCGGTGCTGGCCGCGTTCGCGGCGGGGGCGGCGGTCGCCGGCCACAACTGGTCGCCCTACATCGGAGGCGCCGGCGGTCGGGGCATCGCCCCCGCACTCGGCGTGTTCCTCGTCATCCAGTGGCAGGCGAGCGTGCTGTTGCTGTTCGGTCTCGCCCTCGGGCGGGTCGTGCGTCAGACCGGCCTGGCCACCTTCGTCACGATCCTGGTGCTGCCGTTCTTCCTCCTCCGGTTCGCCGGCGGGTACGAGGCGCTGGCCGGCTTCTTGGTGATGATCCCCATCTTCGTCAAGCGGATGCTCGGCAACTCCCCGCCCGCGCCCGAGCCGAACCGCTCCCGCGTCCTCACCCACCGCCTGCTGTTCGACAACGACGGGTGACCACGCCACCTGGGTCGGCTCGAACCGCAGGCTGACCCGCGCCGACGTGCACCTGCTCCGCCGCCCCGGCTTCGGGCGCCTGCTCGTCGGCCAGACCGTCTCCGGCCTCGGCGACTGGACCGCCACGTTCGCGTTCATGGCCCTGGCCCTGGCGATCTCCGACTCGCCAGCGGCCGTGGGCGGCATCCTGACGCTGCGCCTGCTCGGCGCGGTCCCCGGCGCCGGGCTGGCCGGGAGGATCGCCAGCCGCTGGGACCGCCGCCGGACCATGGTGGCCATGGACCTCCTGCGGGCCGGGATCGTGGTGGCCGTGCCGTTCGTGCACGAGCTGTGGTGGGTCTACCTGTGGGCGTTCGTGCTCGAGGCGGCCGGGATCGTGTTCGTGTCGTCGCGCGACGCGTCGGTGCCCGATCTGGTCGACGAGCCCGACCTCCCCGTCGCCAACGGGCTGGTGCTCGGCACCTCCTACGGCGGCATCCCCGTGGGCGCCGCACTGTTCGCCGGGTTCGCGGCGGTGTCGATCTCGAGCTCCGGGTTGTTCGCCGACGATCGGTACGCCCTCGTGTTCTTCGTCGACGCCGCCACCTTCGTCGTGTCGGCCTTCGCCGTCGCCGGGATCCGCGAGCTGCGCGGTCCCCAGCCCACCCCGGACGCACGCGGGCGGACCACCCCTGTGGAGGCACCCAGCCCGGCGGCGGCCGGGCTACGAGACGCCTGGAACGTCCCGCTGGTGCGATCGGTGATGCCGGCGACGACCGCGGTCGCCATCGGGCTCGGCGCGCTGTTCTCGCTCGGCATCGTCCTCGTGCGAGACGAGCTCTCGGCGTCGGACACCGAGTACGGGATCTTGATCGCCCTGTTCGGCGCGGGTGCCGGCCTGGGCCTGTCGCTCTCGCGCCGACTCGGTGCGGGCGACCTGCTCGCCAACACCCGGTTCGGCGTGCTGGCCATGGGCGCGCTCGTTGCGGTCATGAGCCTGAGCCCCACCCTGTGGCTCACCTACCTCGGGGCGATCGGCTTCGGCGCGGCGGCCACGGTGGCGATCACGGCGGGGATGAGCGCGCTGCAGACCGGCGTCGACGGCAACGAGCGGGTCGTCGCCTTCGCCGCCTTCCAGGTCGTCGTCCGCCTCGGGCTGGGGATCTCGGCGGTCGTGGCCGGCCTGGTGGCCGACGCCATCGGGGCGGTCGAGCTCGGCGATCGGGAGCTGGCCGCGACCCGAGCCGTCCTGCTGGTCTCGGGGCTGCTCGTCGCGGCCAGCTCGCTGCTGGTGCGCCCGGTCGACCGTGCCATCGCGTCGGGGCTCCCGAGGACGCCGTGACCGTCCGGGTCGTCACCGACGGCGCGGCGGCGCTCCCCCGCGACCTCCAGGAGCGCCTCGAGATCCGGGTCGTGCCCATGACCGTGTCGATCGACGGGGTGGCGGTCGACGAGTCGGAGGTGAGCCTCGACGACCTGACGGGCGCCGGCGTCACGACCTCGGGTCCGACGCCGGGCGCCTTCGCCGCGGCGATCGCCGAGGCGTCCGATGCCGACGGCGTGCTGGTCCTCACCGTGGCCGCCAACCTCAGCAGCAGCCACCAGTCGGCGGTGCTCGGTGCCGGCGCAGCCGGGGCCGCTGACGCGCCCGCCGTCCGGGTGATCGACACCCGGAACGCAGCTGGCGGCCAGGCCCTGGTCGTGCGGGCCGCGGCCGAGATCGCAACTCGGGGAGGATCGCTCGACGACGCGGCGGCCCGGGCCGTCGACGTGTCGTCGCGGGTGCGGTTGGTGGGCGCCCTCGACGGCCTCGATCAGCTCGTTCGCAGCGGACGGATCCCGGCGGTGGCGGGATGGACCGGCGACCGGTTGGGAATGCGCCCGCTGTTCGAGATCGACCGCGGCCAGATCCGCCGCCTGCTTCCGGCCCACAGCGTCGCCGCCGCCGAGCGCCGGATGCTGAAGCTGTGGCGCGCCAGCCGACCCGCCGCAGCCGCGCTGCACCTGGTCGCCCTCCATGCCGCCGCCCCGGCGCGGGCCGAGCGGCTGCTCGACGCGGTCACCCGCGAGGTCGAGCCGGCCAGCTCGTTCGTGAGCGGGTTCGGGCCGGCCATGATCGCCAACAGTGGGCCGGGCGTGTTCGGGCTGGCCTGGTGGTGGGAGACCGGCGCGAACTGACGAGTCAGGCGAAGGCGTCGGCGGCGCAGGTGCCCGATGCGGTCCGGGTGAGGATCTCGGCGCCGGCCTCGACCACCAGCAGGGTGTGCTCGAACTGGGCGCTGCGGCGGCCGTCGGCGGTGACCGCGGTCCAGTCGTCGTCCCACAGGTACAGGTCGGGCCCGCCGAGGTTGAGCATCGGCTCGATCGTGAACGTCATGTCGGTCTCGATCTTGCTGGTCAGGTGCCGGTCGAAGTAGTGCGGGATCTGGAGGCCGCTGTGGAACTCGGTGCCGACGCCGTGGCCGATGAACTCACGTACGACCGACAGGCCGTTGCGTCGGGCGTGGCCTTCGATGGCCTTGCCGATCACGTTCAGGGGGCGGCCGGGCGCCACCTCGTCGATCGCCAGGTACAGCGCGGCGCGAGTCTCGCGGACCAGATGCTGCGACTGCTCGTCGACGTCGCCGATCAGGACGGTCACCGACGTGTCGCCGTGCACGCCCTCGGCATAGACGGTGACGTCGATGTTCATGATGTCGCCGTCCTGGAGCACGCGGCTGTCGGGGATCCCGTGGCAGATGACCTCGTTCACCGACGTGCACACCGACTTCGGGTACCCCCGGTAGTTGAGCGGGCTCGGGTAGGCGCCCCGCCGGACGATCTCGTCGTGGACGAAGGCGTCGAGCTTGTCGGTGGTCATCCCGGGCTCGACGTGGTCGACCGCGGCCAGCAGCACCTCGGCGGCGATGGCGCCCGACCGGCGCATGCGGGCGATCTCGTCGGCCGTCCGGGTGGCGCTCGAGGTTGGGGGTCCGGGCTCGCCGCTGGCCGCGTAGGGCGGTCGGGCGATGTGGCGGGGCACGGCTCGCCTCGGGCTCACCAGCCCGGGCCGGACCGGCGGTTCGGAGGGTGGCACCCGATCGAGGACCGCGGCAGAACGCCGCTTCCGCTTGGCCATCAGGACGCCGTCACCCCCCTCTCCGCTTCGCTCGTCATCCTGCCCGATCGTAGGGTTCCGTGCATGGAGTTCAACCTCGGCGGCACCCGACCCCGCATGAGCCGGTGACGGAGCCCCCGACCGCCTCAGGTCCGGTGTTCGGCTTCGTCGGCGTCGAGGTGGTGCGGGGCGGGCGGCGGGTGCTGCACTCGCTCGACCTCGAGCTGGGGCCGGGCCTCACGGTGCTGGCCGGGCCGTCGGGGGCCGGCAAGTCCACGCTGCTGCGGCTGTGCAACCGGCTGGACGCGCCCGATTCGGGCACCGTGCGCTACCGGGGCCGCGACCTGACGACCATCGACCCGCTCGAGCTCCGGCGGATGGTGGCCATGGTCTTCCAGAACCCGGTCATCTTCCCGGGCACCGTGCGCGACAACCTGGCCGCGGCCCGCCCGGCCCGGCCCTCGCTGATCGCCGAGAGCCTCGACGCCGCCGATCTCGACGGGTCGTACCTCGACCGGACCGCCGACGACCTGTCCGGCGGCGAACAGCAGCGCGTGTGCCTGGCCCGGGCGCTGTGCACCGAGCCCGACGTGGTGCTGATGGACGAGCCGACCAGCTCGCTCGACCCTCGCGCCACCAAGGCCATCGAGCACGAGGCCCGCATGCTGGTGGACGCCGGTCACCCGATCGTGTGGGTGAGCCACCAGCTCGACCAGCTCCGCCGTATCGCCGACGAGGTGGTTCTGCTCGACGACGGGCACATCGTCGCCCAGGGCCCGCCCCACGAGCTGGACGACACGATCACCGCGACCCTGGAGGAGACGTGAGCACCACCGACATCGGGTACGCCGGCCTGGCCGCCTCGCTGCTGCTGATCGCGGTGGTCGTCGGCCTGTCGCTCTGGCAGCGCCTGCGCCTCGAACGCTCGGTGGCCGACGCGGTCGCCCGCGCCCTCGTGCAGCTGCTGATCGTCGGTCTGGCGCTCGACCTCGTGCTGGACGAGGACCGCTCGCTCGCCTGGTCGTGGCTGTGGGTGCTGGTGATCGTCGTCACCGCCGCCATGACGGTGCGCCACCGGGCCCGAGAGGTGCCGGGCATCGCCTGGTCGGCGCTGGTCGCCTACCTGCTGGCGCTGGGTGCGTGCCTGGCCGTGGTCTTCGGGCTCGACGTGTTCCCGCTCGAGGCCCGCACCCTGGTCCCGGTGTCGGGGATGATCGTCGGCAACAGCATGCGCTCGGCGGTCGTGACGGCCCGCAACCTGGCCGACCTGCTGTCCGAGCGACGGGCCGACATCGAGGCGAGGCTGGCCCTCGGCATGAGCGGGTCGGACGCCCTGCGACCCAGCCTGCGGTCGGCGATCCGGCTGGGACTGCTTCCCCAGGTCGACGCCACCCGCACGGTCGGGCTGGTCGCGCTGCCGGGCACGATGACCGGCCTCATCCTCGCCGGTGTCGACCCGGAGGACGCGGTGCTGGTCCAGGCCGCGCTGCTGTTCCTCATCCTCGGCTCGGCCGCCATCGCCGTCACGGTGGTCGGGCTGTGGACGGCGCGATGGGCGGTGACGTCGGACCAGCGGTTCGTGCACGTCGACCGACCCGCCGACGTCTGAGCCCGCCCGCCGTTCCGCTACATCGGGTTCGGGAACCGGGCCTGGAGCCGCTGCATGCCGGCGATCCAGCGCTCGCGGTCCTCGCC
>JBFJYB010000167.1:0-5996 GCA_041622835.1 Acidimicrobiales bacterium
AGCGGACCCGTGAGGGCACCGACCTGTTCCTGGAGATGGGCGAGTCGGGCGTGCTCGACAAGGCGGCGCTGGTGTTCGGTCAGATGGACGAGCCTCCCGGCGTGCGGCTGCGGGTCGGCCTGGCCGGGGTGACGATGGCCGAGTACTTCCGCGACGTGCAGAACCAGGACGTGCTGCTGTTCATCGACAACATCTTCCGGTTCGTGCAGGCCGGGTCGGAGGTGTCGACCCTGTTGGGCCGCATGCCGTCGGCGGTGGGGTATCAGCCCACCCTTGCCGACGAGATGGGCGAGCTCCAGGAGCGCATCACCTCGACCCGGGGGAAGTCGATCACCTCGCTGCAGGCCGTGTACGTGCCGGCCGACGACTACACCGACCCGGCGCCGTTCACGTCGTTCACCCACTTCGACGGCACGACCGAGCTGAGCCGCGACATCGCGGCGCTCGGCATCTACCCGGCGGTCGACCCGCTGGCGTCGACGTCGACGATCCTCACGCCCGAGGTGGTGGGCGAGCGCCACTACAACGTGGCTCGCCGGGTCCAGGAGGTCCTCCAGCGCTACAAGGAGCTCCAGGACATCATCGCCATCCTGGGTCTCGACGAGCTGTCCGAGGAGGACCGGGTGACGGTCTCGCGTGCCCGGCGGGTGCAGCGGTTCCTGTCGCAGCCGATGTTCGTGGCCGAGGTGTTCACCGGCATGAGCGGCATCTTCACCTCGGTCGACGAGACCGTCGAGTCGTTCGAGGCGTTGGTGAACGGCGACCTCGACGACCTGCCCGAGCAGGCGTTCTTCATGGTCGGCGGCGCCGAGGACGCCCAGCGCAAGGCGGCGGAGCTGGAGAAGCAGTGACCCTCCAGGTCGACCTGGTCTCGCCCGAGCGGCAGGTGTTCAGCGCCGAGGCCGACATGGTCATCGCCCGCACCGTCGACGGCGACATCGCGTTCCAGACCGGGCACGTCCCGCTCATCGGCGTGCTCGAGACCAACCGGCTGAAGGTTCTCCTCACCGACGGCACCGAGCAGCTGATCGCCGTGCATCGGGGATTCGTCGAGGTCTCGGGGAACCACGTCACGGTCCTGTCCGACGTCGCCGAGCTGGCCGGGGACGTCGACGTCGCCCGGGCCCGGGCCGCGCTGGAACGGGCCGAGGCCGCGCTGGCGGCCGACAGCGACGACGAGGCGGCCATCGCGGCCAAGCAACGGGCCGAGACGCGCCTGTACGTCGCGGGCGAGCTCACCGGCTCCGGATAGCGAGCCACCCGAGCGCACGTGACGGGCCGGCCACCTCGGCGCCTCCGTCGCCTGCAAGCCAACTGGGAGCGCTTCGCCCGGGACGACCCGGCCTGGGCGATCCTGACCGACCCGGCCAAGGCGGGAGGCGGTTGGGACATCGACGAGCTCCTCGCCACCGGCCCGCCCGAGGTCGAGCGGTGGCTCTCGGTCGTCCACCCTCCGCCCGGCTCGGCGCTCGCGCTCGACGTCGGCTGCGGGCTGGGTCGGATCAGCCAGGCGCTGGCCGACCGCTTCGACCGGGTTCTCGGCCTGGACATCGCGCCGGCCATGATCGAGCAGGCTCGCAGCCTCAACCGCTTCGGCGACCGGTGCACGTACCAGCTGAACCCCGGGCCGGGTCTTCCGAGCGTCGGCGACGGATCCGTCGACCTGGTCTGGTGTCGTCTCGTCCTCCAGCACCAGTCGCCGGTCGACGTGCGCGCCTACCTCGCGGAGTTCGTCCGCGTGCTCGCGCCGACTGGTGCGGCGGTGGTGCAGATGCCGACGCGTCTCGACGGCCGAACCCGGTTCTGGAGCACGGTCGGCCGCCTCCGCCAGCTGCTCCCCACCCGCCGCCCCCGCATGCAGATGATCGCCATGGCTCCCGACGCGGTCGAGGCGGTCGTGACCGCCGCCGGTGGCCGGGTCGAGCTGGCGATCCCCGACCACTCGGCCGGCGCCATCGAGTCGACCTGCTACATCCTCCGCCCATCCCCGTTTCCCTCTCCCTCTCCCCCTTGATCTCTGACGAGTGGGCCGCGCCCTCAGCGGTCATGGATCCACGGAGGGTCAGGTGACGACGACGCCGGTCAGGTCTTCCTCGGCGGCGGGCCAGTCGAGGTCGAGGCGCTCGAGGGTGTCCACCAGGATCTGGGAGACGACGTAGTTGCGGTACCACTTGCGATCGGCCGGGATCACGTACCACGGCGCGTTCTCGGTGCTCGTCTCCTCGAGCATCTCGGTGAACGCCGCCTGGTAGTCGTCCCAGCGCTCGCGCTCGTCGAGATCGCCGAGGCGGAACTTCCAGTGCTTGTCCGGGTCGTCGAGCCGCTCCTGGAGTCGCTCCCGTTGCTCGTCCTTGGAGATGTGCAGGAAGAGCTTGACGATCGTGGTGCCCTCGTCGGTGAGCAGGCGCTCGAACTCGCGGATGTGCCGGTACCGCGGCCGCCAGCGCTCCTCCGGCACCAGCGAGTGCACTCGGACGACCAGCACGTCCTCGTAGTGGCTCCGGTTGAAGATGGCGATCTCGCCCGAAGCCGGTGTGTGGCGGTGCACCCTCCAGAGGTAGTCGTGGGCCAGCTCCTTCTCCGTCGGCTTCTTGAACGCGGCGACGGTCACACCCGACGGGTTGGTGCCGTCGAAGACGTGGCGGATGGTCCCGTCCTTGCCGCCGGTGTCGGTGGCCTGGAGCACCACCAGCAGCTTGTGCCGCCCCTGGGCGTGGAGCACCTCCTGGAGGTGTTCCAACCGCTTGTTGAGCTGTTTGGTCTCGCGCTCGACCTCGTCGCGGTCGACGCCGCCGGCGTCGTCGGTGGGGTAGGAGTCGAGGTCGACGTCGGCGTCGGGCGGCACGCGGTAGCGGGGGATGTCCATGGCCGACACTGTGGCACGGAGGGATAGGGTGCCGCGATGACAACCGCGACGGTCCCATGGGAGAGAGCGCTCGTCACCGGCGCATCGAGCGGTGTCGGCGAGCACATCGCCCGACAGCTCGCCGAGGCCGGGACCGACCTCGTGCTCGTCGCTCGGCGCGAGGAGCGCCTGCGCGAGCTGGCCGACGAGCTCCACGCGGCGACCAACGCGACCGTCGACGTCCTGGCCGCCGATCTGGCGCGGCGCGACCAGCTCGACCTCGTGGCCGAGCGGTGCGCCGACCGGGACCACCCCGTCGATCTGCTGGTCAACAACGCCGGGCTCGGCACCAACGGCGATTTCGTCGAGGCGGCCCTCGAGACCCAGCAGCAGCAGCTCGACGTGAACGTCGTGGCGCTGATGCGCCTCACCCACGCCGTGCTCCCCGTGATGGTCGAGCGGCGCCGCGGGGCGGTCATGAACATCTCGTCGCTGGCGTCGTTCCAGCCCGGACCCAGCAGCGCGATCTACGCCGCGACCAAGGCCTTCGTCACCAGCTTCAGCGAGGCCATCTACGAGGAGCTCAAGGGGTCCGGCGTCACGGTGACCGCGGTGTGTCCCGGCTTCACCCGGACCGAGTTCCACGCCGTCGCCGAGATGGAGGACGCAGCCGGCACGATCCCCGACCCGCTCTGGATGAGCGGTGAGGCCGTCGCCAGGATCGCCATCGCCGACACCGCCAAGGGCAAGCCGATCAGCGTGCCCGGGCTCCCGAACCGTGTCGTCGCGTCTCTGGTGAACGTCACGCCCCGATGGATCAAGCGCCGGGCGGTCGGCGCTCTCGCCGACCGGATGGAGCCGGGAGCAACCTGACCCGCCGAAGGGGAACATCACGGCGACACCCAAGCCGTCGACCCGGGCGACCGCGTCCTCGAACTGGGTAGGCTCGGGGTCGAGGTGAGCGCCATGAGCGGACCCGCGGCCACCGGCACCCCGAGCATCGAGACAGGCCCGGCCACCGGAACCGGCACCGTACCCACCCCACACTGGCCCACCCGGTACTGGCACCGGCTCGACGACGGTCGAGTGCAGTGCGACCTCTGTCCGCGAGCCTGCAAGATGCGGGAGGGCCAGCGGGGCCTGTGCTTCGTCCGGGCCTGTGAGGGCGGCGAGGTCGTGCTCCGAACCTACGGTCGCTCCAGCGGCTTCTGCGTCGACCCCATCGAGAAGAAGCCGCTGAACCACTTCCTGCCCGGGACGCCGGTGCTGTCGTTCGGCACCGCCGGTTGCAACCTGGCCTGCCGGTTCTGCCAGAACTGGGACATCTCCAAGTCGAAGGAGTTCGACACCCTCGCCGACTCGGCCAGCCCGGCTACGTTGGCGGCCACCGCCGTCGAGCTCGGCTGCCGCAGCGTGGCCTACACCTACAACGACCCGGTGATCTTCATGGAGTACGCCAACGACGTCGCCGACGAGTGCCGCGCCGTGGGGGTGAAGAACGTGGCCGTCACGGCCGGCTACATCTGTCCCGAGCCTCGCCGCGAGCTCTTCGCCCACATGGATGCGGCCAACATCGATCTCAAGGGGTTCACCCACGACTTCTACCGGCACGTCTGCGGCGGTGACCTCGATGCCGTGCTCGACACGCTGCGGTACGTCCGGCACCAGACCGACGTCTGGATGGAGCTCACGACCCTGCTCATCCCCGAGCGAAACGACAGCGACGACGAGCTGCAGCGCATGTGCGACTGGGTCGTCGACGAGCTGGGGTCCGACGTGCCCATGCACTTCACCGCCTTTCACCCGGACTTCCGCATGCTCGACGTGCCGCCCACGCCGCCGGAGACGCTGACCCGGGCCCGGGAGATCGCCCGGGCCAGCGGGGTCCGCTACGCCTCCACCGGCAACGTCCACGACCCGGCCGGCTCGAGCACGTACTGCGCTGGGTGCGGCGAGCGGGTGATCGAGCGGGACTGGTACCGGCTCGGGGCGTACCGGCTCACCGATGCCGGCCGCTGCACCGTCTGCGGCACGCAGGCTCCGGGCGTGTTCGACGGACCTCCAGGCACCTGGGGACCGCGGCGCCAGCCGGTGGCGCTCCAGGGACGGTCCGGCCTGCGGCCATGACGTCGCTCGTCGTGCGGCCGCCGGCCGTCGCCGGGCTGTTCTACCCGGCCACGCCGGGAGAGCTCGATCGCCAGGTCAGCGCCCTCCTCGCCGACGAGTCGCCGCACGACGCGGCCGAGCGGCGACCCGACGAGGCGCCCAAAGCTCTCGTCGCGCCCCACGCCGGCTACCGGTACTCGGGAGCGGTCGCCGCGTCCGCGTACCGGTTGCTCTCCGACGCCGACGCGGTCTCGACGGTCGTGCTGTTGGGTCCGGCCCACCGAGTCGCGGTCGCCGGATGCGCGATCCCGACCGTCGACGCCTTCCGGTCGCCCCTCGGCGACGTACCAGTGGCCGCCGGGCTGCGCGACCGCGTCGCCGGTCGGGACTGGAGCGTCGCCAGCGATGCCGCCCATGCCGACGAGCACAGCCTCGAGGTCCACCTGCCGTTCCTCCAGGAGGTGCTCGGCGAGTTCGAGGTGCTCCCGGTGGTGGTCGGGGGGGCGGCCACCGACGACGTGGCCGACCTGCTCGAGCTGGTGTGGGGGGGACCGGAGACGCTGGTGGTGGTCAGCACCGATCTCAGTCACTACCACGACCACGCGACGGCCCAGACCATCGACCACGAGACCTGCGCGTCCATCCTCGACTTCGGCGTCGCCGACATGGTCCCCGAACGAGCGTGCGGCGCCCGCCCGCTCGCCGGGCTGCTCGAGGTCGCCGCCCGCCGATCGATGGAGATCGTGGAGCTCGACCGCCGGACCTCGGCCGACACCGCCGGCGAACCCGACCGCGTGGTCGGCTATGGATCGTTCGCGCTCTACGAAACCGGGACACCGCAGCTCGGGGAGGCCGCCGCCGCCCAGTTGCTCGACCTGGCGCGGGAAGTCGTGCGCAGCGAGGTTCTCGGCGGCCCCGACCCCGACGTCTCGAGCGCGCGCCTCGCCCCCGCGCTCGATGCCCGTCGCCCGGCGTTCGTGACGCTGCGCCATCGTGGGCGGCTGCGCGGCTGCGTCGGCGATCTGCGGGCGCAAGCGCCTCTGGC
>JBFJYB010000168.1:0-5983 GCA_041622835.1 Acidimicrobiales bacterium
CAGATCCAGGGTCGGGGAGGGGGCGGGTAGCGTCGGCGGTGTGATTCACCTGGTCCGGGGCGACGATCCGGTGCTGGTGGGCGACCGGGTCCGCCAGCTCGTCGACGAGCTGCTCGGCGACGCCGACCGGGCCCTGGTGGTCGAGGAGCTCACCGAGGCCAGCTATCGCCGCGAGGACGGGAGCTACTCGCTGTCGCCGCTCGTCGACGCGGCCCAGACCCCGCCGTTCCTCACCGATCGTCGGGTCGTGGTCGGGCGGGAGCTGGCCCGGTTCTCGAAGGCCGCCGACGTCGAACCGCTCACCCGGTACCTCGACGACCCACTGCCGACCACGGCGCTCGTGCTGGTCTGGGACCGCGGGCCGTCGGCGCCGCGCTCCACGTCACCGCCCAAGGCGCTCGTCGCCGCCATCGAAGCTTCCGGCGGCACCGTCGAGTCGACGGCGGTGGGAAGCGGACGGGCCGCGTCGCGGTGGCTCGACGATCGCCTGACCACCGCACCGGTGCAGCTCGACCGCAGCGCCCGCGCCGCGCTGGCCGATCGCCTCGGCGAGGACCACTCGCGGCTGAGCGGGCTGCTCGACACGCTCCACAGCCGGTTCGGCGACGATCGGGCCCTCACCGCTGCCGACGTCGAGCCGTTCCTGGGCGAGGCCGGCTCGGTGCCGCCCTGGGATCTCACCGACGCCATCGCCGAGGGCAACATCGCCAAGGCGCTCGAGCGGCTGCGTCGGATGACCGACGCCGGCGGCCGCCACCCACTGGAGCTGCTGGCGATCCTCTTCCGGCACTACGAGCAGCTCTTGCGGCTCGACGGCGCCGACATTGTCGACGAGAAGGAGGCGGCCGCGCTCCTGGGCCTGAAGGGCTCGACCTATCCGGCCAAGAAGGCGTTGGCGCAGCTGCGCCGGACGCGCCCGGGGTCGGTGGCCCGGGCCATCGATCTGCTGGGTGCGGCCGACCTCGACTTGCGCGGCGCCACCGCGGTGGACGGCGTGGGCGTGCTCGAGGTGCTGGTCGCCCGCCTGTGCCGCGTCTAGCTCTGGCTCTGGCTCTGGCTCTGGCTCTGGTTCTGGCTCTGGCGCTAGCTCTGGCTCTGGCTCTCGGCGAGCCGCCTGACCAGTCGTGACTTGCGTCGAGCTGCGGTGTTCTTGTGCAACACCCCGGCCGAGGCGGCCTGGTCGACCCGCCGGATCGCCTCGGCCGTGAGGGCCTCGGCCTCGTCGGATCCGGTCTCGATCGCCTCCACGGCGCGACGCGTCCGGCTCCGGATCTCGCTGCGCGCCGCCTTGTTGCGCTCGTGGCGCTTCACGTTCTGGCGGTTGCGCTTCATCTGGCTTCGGATGTTGGCCACGGCGAAAGGGTAGCGGCGGCAATGCAGGACGCGACCGCTACCGTCACCGCCGAGCGACATGAACCTCGACCGCATCCGCAACACGTCGATCATCGCCCACATCGACCACGGGAAGTCGACGCTCGCCGACCGCCTCCTCGAGCTGTGTGGCGCCGTCGACCCCCGTGACATGCGCGAGCAGTACCTCGACTCGATGGACCTCGAACGCGAGCGGGGGATCACCATCAAGCTCCAGAGCGTCCGGCTCAGCCACGGCGATCACGTCATCAACCTGATCGACACCCCGGGTCACGTCGACTTCGGCTACGAGGTGTCGCGGTCGTTGGCCGCCTGCGAAGGCGTGATCCTCCTGGTCGACGCGGCCCAGGGGATCGAGGCCCAGACCCTCGCCAACTGCTACCTGGCCATGGAGAACGACCTCGAGATCGTCGCCGCGCTCAACAAGATCGACCTCCCGGCCGCCGAACCCGACCGGTACGCCCGTGAGATAGAGCAGGTGCTCGGCATCCCGTCCGAGGAACTGCTGCACATCAGCGCCAAGACCGGCGAGGGGGTGAGCGAGCTGATGGACGCCGTCGTCGAGCGGATACCTGCGCCGAGCGGTGATCCCGACGCCCCACTCCAGGCCCTCATCTTCGACTCGCACTTCGACCAGTACCGCGGTGTGATCAGCTCGGTCCGGGTGGTCAACGGCACCATGCGCGCCCGCGAGCGGGTCACGTTCATGCAGGCCGGCACGTCCCACGAGATCGACGAGATCGGCGTGCGCACACCGGGGCCGCAGCCGGTGAAGGAGATGGGGCCCGGTGAGGTCGGCTACCTCATCGCCGGTGTCAAGGACGTGGGCGAGGCCCGCTCGGGCGAGACCGTCACCTCGTCGGCCCGGCCGGCTCCTGTCGCGCTCGAGGGCTACCGGGAGCCGAAGCCGATGGTGTTCAGCGGGCTGTACCCGATCGAGGGTGACGAGTTCGCGGCGCTGCGCGAGGCCCTCGAACGGCTGAGCCTCAACGACTCGAGCTTCACCTACCAGCCCGAGACGTCGGGAGCGCTCGGGTACGGCTTCCGCTGCGGTTTCCTCGGGCTGCTGCACATGGAGATCGTCCGGGAGCGGCTGGAGCGCGAGTTCGACCTCAGCCTGATCTCGACCGCGCCGTCGGTCGAGTACCGGGTCACCCGGGTCGGCGGCGAGGTGGTCGAGGTCGACAACCCCAGCGAGCTCCCCGACGGAGGCGCCATCGAGTCGATCGAGGAGCCGTACCTGCTGGCGACGATCCTCTCGCCGTCCGAGTACACCGGGACGCTCATGGACCTGTGCCAGACGCGCCGCGGCGAGATGGCGAAGATGGAGTACCTGTCGCCGGAGCGGGTCGAGTTGGTCTACCGGCTACCGCTGGCCGAGGTGGTGCTGGACTTCTTCGACCAGCTCAAGAGCCGCACGCACGGCTATGCCAGCCTCGACTACGAGGCCGCCGGCTACGACCGCTCCGACCTGGTGAAGGTCGACATCTTGCTGCACGGCGAGGCGGTCGACGCCTTCAGCTCGATCATCCACCGCGACAAGGCCTACGACTACGGCCGCAAGATGGCCGAGAAGCTCAAGGAGCTGATCCCCCGGCAGCAGTACGACGTCCCGATCCAGGCGGCGATCGGCGGACGGATCATCGCCCGTGAGACCGTGAAGGCCTTCCGCAAGGACGTCACCGAGAAGCTCTACGGCGGCGACGTCACCCGGAAGCGCAAGCTCCTCGAGAAGCAGAAGGTCGGCAAGCGGCGGATGAAGAGCATCGGGCGGGTCGACGTCCCGCAGGAAGCGTTCATCTCGGCTCTGCAGCTCGACGACTGACGCGTCGGGCGGCGCCCCGTCTCCTGGCGTCACCGGCGCGCTCGGTACAATTGCCCCGGCCATGGCTCCATCCGATTCCGTCGACCGACTGACCGATCGCAAGGCGGCGATCCTGCACGCGATCGTCGAGGGCTACATCTCGACGTCGCGCCCGATCGGCTCCGGCTACGTCGTGCGCCAGCCCGGGCTCGACGTGTCGTCGGCCACCATCCGCAAGGACATGCTGGCCCTCGAGGACGACGGCTTCCTGCACCAGCCCCACACGAGCGCGGGCCGGATCCCGACCGAGAAGGCCTACCGGTACTTCGTCGACGCCCTGATGGGTCCGGCCGAGCTGGGCCGCGTCGATGCCCAGAAGGTGAGCGACTTCTTCGACCATGCCCACGGCGAGATCGAGCGGACGCTCAAGGAGACGACCGGGCTGCTGACCAAGCTCACCGACCACACCGCAGTCATCGTCGGACCCCAACACGACGCAGGCCGGCTCCGGTCGATACAGCTCGTGGGCCTGAGCCCGAGCCTCGCCCTCGCCGTGCTGGTGCGCGAGACCGGCGCCATCGAGAAGCACACGGTCGAGTTCGCCGACCCGGTCGACGACGAGATGCTCGACCGGGTTCGCGACCAGATCGCTCGGAGCCTGATCGACGTGTCGCCCCACCGGGCCACCGCGCCGGCGCCCACCGGCGTGACTGAGCTCGATTCGCTGGTCGACGTCACGTGGCGAGCGCTGCACCGGGCCGGCGACGTCGACAGCTCGGTCTTCGTCGGCGGTGCGGCTCAGGTTCCGCTCGCGTTCGAGGCGGCCGAGACGGTGCGGGGCGTGCTGGCCATGCTCGAGAAGCAGTACGTGATGATGACGCTGATCCGCGACGTCCTCGACCGCGGCCTTCGGGTCGCCATCGGAACCGAGACCGGCGTCGAGAACCTCGAGGAGGCGTCGCTCGTCGTGGCGCAGTACACGATCGACGGCGAACCGGTCGGCCAGGTCGGGCTGCTCGGGCCGACGCGGATGAACTACCCGCAGGCCCTCGCGGCGGTCGCGGTCGTGAGCCGCGAGCTCGGGAACCAACTGAGCAAGCCCCGCCCGTGAGCGTCGACCACTACCAGGTGCTCGGCGTACCTCGCACCGCCAGCGCCGACGAGATCAAGCGGGCCTATCGCACGCTCGCCCGCCAGAACCACCCCGACGCCAACCCCGACGACCCCGAGGCCGAGGCCAGGTTCAAGGAGATCGCACGCGCCTACGAGGTGCTGAGCGATCCCGAGCGGCGCTCGCGCTACGACCGCTTCGGCACCGACGGCCCCGGCGGCGACCCCTTCGGCGCTGCTGGCTTCGGCGACGTGTTCGAGGCGTTCTTCGGGTCGGGGAGCCCGTTCGGTGGGGGCGGCGGGGGAGCGCGCCGGTCGGCGGCGCTCGGCGTCGACCTGGAGGCCACGATCGACATCGACTTCGTCGACGCCGTGCTCGGCTCGCAGCAGGACGTGACCGTCCGCACCGCGGTGGCGTGCGACACGTGCTCGGCGACCGGCGCCGCCCCCGGCACCGACGCCCGGACCTGCGACGCGTGCGGCGGCGAGGGACAGGTCAGGCAGGTCCGGCGGTCGATCCTCGGTCAGATGGTGACGGCGGTGACCTGCGCCACCTGCAGCGGAACCGGCGAGATCGTCGCCGATCCCTGCTCCACCTGCGCCGGCGAGGGTCGGGTCGTCGAGAAGAAGACCTACACCGTCGACGTGCCCGCCGGGGTCGACACGGGCGCGACGCTGCGCCTGAGCGGGCGGGGTGCGGCCGGGTTCCGCGGCAGCGGCTACGGCGACCTGTACGTGCACCTGCGCGTCCGGCCCCACCCCCGGTTCGTGCGTGACGGCGACAACCTCGTCGAGGAGCTGCACGTTCCGGTCACCCAGGCCGCGCTCGGTGCCCGCCTCGACTACGAGACCCTCGACGGAGCCGAGCAGCTCGTCATCCGGGCCGGCGCCCGCACCGGTGACGTCCTCACCCTTCGGGGGCGCGGGGTGCCCCACGTCCGGGGCCGAGGCCGGGGCGACCTGCAGGTGATGCTCGTCGTCGACACTCCTCAGGACCTCACGCCCGAGCAGGCCGCGCTGCTCCGAGAGCTGGCCGAGCTCCGCGACGAGGAGGTGGCGCCCGAGGACTCCTCGTGGCTGGGCAAGATCCGCTCGGCGTTCTCCTAGGGTGCCCGTCCGATGCTCGGCGACGGCTCCTGTGGCGACGGGCCCAGTGGCGACGGGCCCCACGTCTTCGTCGCCGACGTCGACCACCCGGATCTGACCGACGACGACCGACACCACCTCGAGAAGGTGCTTCGGGTCCGGCCCGGCGACCGGGTCTCGGTGTCCGACGGGCGCGGGGCGTGGCGGGCCTGCCGGTTCGGTGACCCGCTCGAGCCGGCCGGCGACGTCGTTCGGGTGCCGGCACCCCACCCCCGGCTCGGCGTCGGCTTCGCCCTGCTGAAGCAGGGGCGGGCCGAGCTGGTGGTCCAGAAGCTCACCGAGATCGGTGTCGACGACATCCGCCCGTTCGCGGCCGAGCGCTCGGTCGTGCGATGGGACGGGTCGAAGCGCGTGGCGCAGGTCGAGCGCTGGCGACGGGTAGCCCGCGAAGCGGCGATGCAGTCGAGACGGGTGTGGCTTCCCGACGTCCACCAGATCGGCGACCTGCCTGCGATCGCGGGGAAAGCGGGGACCGCGCTCGCCGAGCGCGGCGGCGAACGGCCCAGCTCTGTGGTCACCACCCTCGTGACCGGGCCGGAGGGAGGGTTTTCC
>JBFJYB010000169.1:0-5898 GCA_041622835.1 Acidimicrobiales bacterium
ACGAGCAGTCGGTGGCTGGCGGCCTCGGCGTCGGCCGGCGCGTCTCGCAGCGTGGGGATGAACAGCTTGGACCAGCGCATGGAGCTCCTCGAACCTGGGGTCCGATCACGCTAGCCCCGACGGCCGGGCTCAGACGTCGCCGTTCGGTGGGGGGAGGATGCGGTCGGCGACGGGCTCGAAGGCGAGCAGGCCGTCGTAGACCGAGGCGTCGACCGGTACGAAGCCCTCGATCAGGAGGCGGTCCCGGCACGACGCGGTGGCAGGGTCGGCCATCGCTGCCCCGATCGCGACCCGGAGCGGTTCCGGGTCGGTCGCGGCGGTGACGAGCGGCAGCGTGGGCACGGCCGGACCGCGGCCAACGACGTGCAGTCCGGCGACGGCGGCGGGTCGCTCCCGGGCGAGCAACGCATGGGTCACGGCGTCGATCGACGCCAGGTCGGCGTGACCGTCGCGCACGGCTTCGAGGCTGGCGAGGTGGCTGCCGGTCTCGATCACCGACTCGAAGAACGGCCGTTCTCCCGCGTGGGGTGCGACCGCGACGGCCAGCGAGACCCGGCCCGACAGGCTGTCGGCCTCGTTCACTGCGGCCACGCCACCGGCGAGCTCGGCCAACGGCCGGTCGGCGCGGGCGACGAGCACGCTGCGGTAGGTGGCAGCGCCGTTGTCGTCGCCCAGCCGGTAGTCGAAGGCGCCGACGACGGTGACCCGACCGGCGAGGCTGGTGACCAGCGGCCAGCCGCACGTCTGGGCCAGCACCAGGTCGGGGGCCTGCCAGACCGCGACCGGATCGCCGTCCCAAGTGAGCTCGGGCGGGTCGGCGTCGAGCTCGGTCGCGATCCGCCGCCACAGCTCGTCGACCGCGCCACGGATCTCCGGGAGGTCGTACATCTGGAGGGCGGCAACGCCGGGGCGGGAGGTCACTCGGCGGTGACGGTAGTGCGCTCCAGGGGATGAACGGGGTGGTCGAAGGGCCGGACGAGGTAGCGGCGGACCAGGTCCCAGTAACCCGAGTAGTGGCCGGCCCCGGCGGCGGCGGCCGCGTCGGAGCCCAGCTCGTCGGCGAGCACCGGCAGGCGGTACCAGGCAACCTGGGGCTGGGCGTGATGGGTGTCGTGCAGGTTGTTGTTGAGGTACAGGAGGCTGAAGAAGCCTCCGGCGCGAACCACCGCGCTCCGGCTGGCGTCGCCTGGCACCCACCGGTGCTCGGCGAACGAGCGCACCAGGGTCAGCGAGCTGGCACCGTACGCCCCGAGCAGGTACTCCCACGCGGGGACGCCGGCGACGGCGACGACGAGCCAGAGCAGTGCCGCCACCGCGACCACGTGTCTGGCCCAGATCGCGCCCAGCTCCCGATCACCGCGCCGGATCTCTCGCAGCTGCGAGTGCCAGAGGGTCGCGGCGGCGACGAGCGGCCCGATCAGCATCCGCCCCAGCAGCGTGTGGTGGAAGATGGCGACCCGCCGCTGCCCCGGGGTCAGGCGGGCCCAGGTCGCAGCCGAGAGGTAGAAGCTCTCGGCGTCGTCGGCCGGGTCGGTCAGCGGTGATCGGTGATGCTCGAGGTGGTAGCGCCGGTAGACGGGGTATGGCAGCCGCAGCGACAGCGGCGGGGACCCGAGCGCGTCGTTGGCCGCCGGCCGCCGGAACGGGTGGCCGTGGAGGACCTCGTGTTGCAGTGAGCCGTGCCAGGCGATCACGACCGCCAGCAGAGCCGCGGTCGCCCCCGGTGGGAGCCGCGAGTGGGCGGCGATCACCAGCACCCACAGCCCGTAGACCGCCACGGCGAGCGCGAGGGTCGGCCATTCGACCCGGCGGGCCGGCGGCTGGGACGTGGTCATCGGCGCCCGTTCCTCTGTGCTGATCCGGTCTGAACCGGCCTGAACCGGTCTGAACCGCCACCCGAGGTCATCTAACCGCGCTGCGTGGGAGTACGACCAGCATCTCTTGCGCACAGCGCGCAGCACTTGCGCACGAATCGCAGTAGATGTGGCGTATCCGCGCCATGATGCGGTACCCTCGCGACAGTGACCGAGTCGGTCCTGAGCAGCTTCCGCGAGCGGCTGGGGCAACTCGTCGAGCAGGCCGAGACGTCCCAGACCGCCTTCGCCGGCGAGGCCGGCATCGATCGGTCGACGCTGTCGCAGCTGATGTCGGCGCGCAACCGGCGCCTGCCCCGGGTGGAGACGCTCGTCGCCCTGGCCCGCAGCACCGGGGCCTCGGTCGACTGGCTGCTCGGGCTGTCGGCCGAAGGGCCGATCCGCACCGACATCGTCAAAGAGGAGCTCTCGGTCAGCCAGCTCGACCTCAGCCCTCTGGACGAGGCGCTGATCGGCTGGTACCGCGAGGCGGCCGGCACGCGGATCCGCTACATCCCGGCCACGCTGCCCGACCTGCTCAAGACCGAGGCGGTCATCCACCACGAGGTCGCCCGGTACGCCACCATCCGCCCCGAGCAGCGGATCGAGATCGCCGAGGCGCCCCTGGCGATCGCTCGCGAGCCGGGCAGCGACGTCGAGTGCTGCAACTCGGTGCAAGCCCTGGAAGGGTTCGCGCGCGGCCACGAGATCTGGGGCACCCTCGACCCCGACGCCCGGGTCGAGCAGCTCGACCGCATGATCCAGCTGTGCGACGAGCTCTACCCCAAGTTCCGCTGGTTCCTCTACGACGGCCGTCAGCGCTACGCCGGTCCCGCCACCGTCTTCGGCACCGAGCGAGCGGTGGTGTTCCTCGGTCAGATGTATCTCGTGCTCAACGGCACGGACCAGGTGCTCGCGTTCGTCGAGCAGTTCGACGACCTGATCCGGGCTGCGGTCGTCCAGCCCCCCGACGTGCCCGACGTGCTGCGGCGACTGCGGGCAGAGATCGCCTGAGGCGGGTTGTAGGCTCGCGGGCGACGAAAGGCTCTACCGTGCCGAGAACCAACCAGACGAGACCTCGCCTCACCACGCCCCTGGTTCGCGACGCCGACGGGTTGCGCGAGGCCACCTGGGACGAGGCGCTGACCCGGGCCGCCGACGGCTTCCGGAACGTCGTCGACCGGCTCGGCCCCACCGCCTTCGGCATGTTCAGCTGCTCGAAGTCGACCAACGAGATGAACTACGCGGCCCAGAAGTTCGCCAGGACCGCCATCGGGTCGAACAACATCGACAGCTGCAACCGAACTTGACACGCTCCATCGGTCGTCGGTCTGGCGACAGTCTTCGGAGCCGGAGGGGGGACCTCCTCGTACCAGGAGATCGAGGAGACCGACCTCGTCGTCCTGTGGGGCTCGAACGCCCGTGAGGCCCACCCGATCTTCTTCCACCACCTGCTGCGGGGCATCGAGAACGGCGCCCGGATGTACTGCGTCGACCCCCGCCGCACCTCGTCGGCCAAGTTCGCCGACGTCTGGCTGGGCATCGACGTCGGCACCGACATCGCCCTGGCCAACGGGCTGGCTCGTGAGATCATCGCCCAGGACCTGCACAACTCGACGTTCATCCAGCACTCGACGTCGGGCTTCGACGCCTTCGCCGAGTCGGTCGAGCCCTACACCCTCGACCACGTCGCCGGCTTGACCGGCGTGCCGGCGTCGGCCATCGCCGAGCTGGCCGTCGCCTACGCCACCGCCGACACCGCCCAGATCCTGTGGACGCTGGGCATCACCGAGCACCACACCGCGGTCGACAACGTGCTGTCGCTGTGCAACCTCGCCCTGCTCACCGGCCACGTCGGGCGCTGGGGCTCGGGGCTGGTGCCGCTGCGCGGCCAGAACAACGTGCAGGGCGGCGGCGACATGGGCGCCCTGCCCAACAAGCTGCCCGGCTTCCAGGACGTCGACGACGACGCTCTCCGGGCGAAGTTCGAAGACGTGTACGGCGTCGAGATCCCTGGCGAGCCCGGCTGGCATCTCACGCTGATGTTCGAGGCCATGGAACGCGGCGATCTTCGGGCGCTGTACGTGATCGGCGAGAACCCCGCCGACTCCGAGGCCGACATCGCCCACGCCCGTCGGCTGCTCGGCGACCTCGAGATCCTCGTGGTGCAGGACATCTTCCTGACCCGCACCGCCGAGATGGCCGACGTCGTGTTGCCTGCCTCGGTGGCGTGGGCCGAGTCCGAGGGGACGGTCACGTCCAGCGAGCGCCGGGTGCAGCGGGTCCGGGCCGCGGTGACGCCGCCAGGCGAGGCCCGTGACGACATCGAGATCATCGGCGGGCTGGCCCGACGTCTGGGCTACGACTGGGGCGAGCCGACGGCCGAGCAGCTCTGGGACGAGCTGCGCTCGCTGTCGCCCATGCACGGCGGCATGGCCTGGAGCCGGCTCGAGGAGCACGGCGGGATCCAGTGGCCCTGTCCCGACGAGGACCACCCCGGCACCCCGTTCCTGCACGGCTGGCTGTGGGAGGAGGGTCTTGGCGGTCGTGAGCCGGCGCCGTTCAGCGTGGTCGAGCACGCCGGTCCGGCCGACGAGCTCAGCGACGAGTTCCCGCTCCGCATGACCACGGGTCGGGCCCTCGACTCCTACAACACCGGCGTCCAGTCCGGGGGATACGACTCGCCGATCCGCTACGGCGACGCGCTCGACATCAGCCCGACCGACGCGGCCGAGCTGGGCGTCGCCGACGGCGAGCACGTGCGGGTCAGCTCGCGGCGGGGCTCGGTCGACATGGCGGTGCGCATCCAGCCCGACCTGCCGCCCGGCCTGACCTTCACCACGTTCCACTTCCCCGAGCTGGTCGACGTCAACCTCCTCACCAACGACGCATGGGACCCACGGTCGGGCACCGCCGAGTTCAAGGCCACCGCCGTCCGCGTCGACCGGCTCCCGGTCGCCGAGACCGCCAGCTGACCGCCCGATGCCCGACCTGCACACGACCCTCGACGCCCCGACCGCGGCCGAGGCAGCGGCGGTCGACGCCGCGGTCGGCCATGCCGGTCCGGCCGTCGTCCACGAGACCGACCGCCTGGTCCGCGCCGGCGCCGCGCGGGTGCGGGGCCTGCGCCACCTGCTGTTGCCGGCGCTGCATGCCCTCCAGCGGGAGGCCGGCTGGATCAGCCCCGGCGGCATCAACCACGTCGCCGAGGTGCTCCAGGTCCCGCCGGCCGAGGCCTACGGCGTCGCCTCGTTCTACGAGATGTTCCGGACCGATCCGCCGGGCCACGACGGCGACGTCGTCCACGTGTGCGTCGACGCCGCCTGCCAGATCGCCGGGGCCGCAGGGCTGGCCGCCGAGCACCGGGCCCGAGGCGACGCGGTGCACGAGGGTCCGTGCCTCGGGCAGTGCGAGCGGGCGCCGGCGCGGTTCGTGCAGGGTCGCGGCCGAGCCGACTGGGTGCCGGCCGACGACGAGCCGTTCGAGCTGCCGCAGGCCGGCGACCCGGGGCTCAGGCTGCTGCGCCGGATCGGGGTCGTCGACCCGACCGAGCTCGACTCCTACCTGGCCGCCGGCGGGTACACCGCCCTGGCCCGGGCCATCGAGATGGGCGCCGACCGGGTGATGGCCGAGGTGGCCGAGTCGAAGCTGGCCGGCCGGGGCGGCGCCGCCTTCCCCACCGGGGTCAAGTGGCGAGCGGTGGCGGCCGAGACCGGCCGACCGAAGCACGTGGTGGCCAACTGCGACGAGTCGGAGCCCGGCACCTTCAAGGACCGCATCCTGATGGAGCACGACCCGTTCGCGCTCGTGGAGGCGATGACCATCGCCGCTCTCGCCACCGGCGCCGAGTCGGGCTGGGTCTACGTCCGCGGCGAGTACCCGCTGGCCACGGCGCGCGTCGAGAACGCCATCCGCGCCGCCCGCGCCGCCGGGTACCTGGGCGACGACGCCGCCGGCCCGGGCCGGCGGTTCGACATCGAGGTTCGGAGGGGGGCCGGTGCCTACATCTGCGGCGAGGAGACCGCGCTGTTCAACTCGCTCGAGG
>JBFJYB010000170.1:0-5839 GCA_041622835.1 Acidimicrobiales bacterium
GTCGGTGATCACCTCGTGGTCATCGGCCGCCAGCTCGACGACGCCGGCTTCCAGGGCCTCGTGGTCACGAAGTCGGTCGCCGACCAGCACGGGATCACGTCGCTGGGCCAGATCAACGACGACCCGGAGCTCGTCGCGCTCTTCGACGTCGACGGCAACGGCTTGGGCGACATCTTCGGGTGCCCGGAGGACTGGACCTGCGACAACGTCATCGACGAGATGATCGACTTCAACGGGTGGACCAACCTCGAGCAGACCAAGGCCGGCTACCAAGGAATGATCGAGGCCTCGATCGGACGGGTCGGGTCGGGCGAGCCGGCCATCCAGTACACGTGGAGCCCGTCGGGCTACCTCGCCCAGCTGGTCCCGGGCGAGAACGTGCTCTGGCTGAGCATGGGGGGCAGGGACAACGTGCTCGACGGCACCACCGAGAGCGGTCTCGACTACGCGCAGTTCGGGCCGGCCCCGTTCGGCGACACCTGCACCGACGATCCCTGCTGGCCCGGGTGGGAGGTCGAGGACATCCGCGTCACCGCGAACCAGGCCTTCGCCGATTCGCACCCTGATGCAGCCGCGCTCTTCGAGGTCGTCGAGCTCGATCTGAACGCGATTGCCGCGCAGAACGCCAGGTACGACGCCGGCGAGAACACCGAGGCCGACCTCCGCCGCCAGGCCGACGAGTGGATCGCCGAGAACCGCTCACTGGTCGAGGAATGGCTCTCGGTCGCCCGGGCCGCTGCCCCCGCGTAGGACGGCGACGGCCCGGCGGTCAGCCGCGCAGACCGGCCAGGACCCGATCGGGGGTGAGGGGGAACGAGTCGAACCACACGCCGGTGGCGTCGTGGAGGGCGGCGACCACCGCGGGGGCGTAGACCATGAACGGCATCTCGGCCATCCCACGGGCTCCCCACGGCCCCCGGGGGTCGGAGTGCTCCATGACGATGCTCTCGATCTCGGTGGGGATGTCGCCGATGCCCGGGATCAGGTACTGGCTCAGCCTCGGGTTGAGGATGCGGCCCGCCTCGACGCGGAGGCGCTCACCCAGCGCGTAGCCGTGGGCCTGCACGACCGCGCCCTCGATCTGGCCGATCACCAGGGCCGGATTGATCGCCCTGCCGACGTCGTTGGTGCTGACCACCCGGTCGACCACGATGTGGCCGGTCGCCAGGTCGACGGTGAGCTCGACCGCCTGGGCGACGTAGCCGTAGCAGAAGTTGGGCACGCAGATCCCGGTCTCGGGGTCGAGCGGCTCGGTGGGGGGCGGGACGTACCGGAACTGGCCCGCCGCCGGGCGCTCGCCGTCCCGCCAGGCCTTCTCGGCCTCCTCGGCCGCCCCCAGGATCGAGTTGCCGGCCATGAACGTCATCCGCGACGCCGACACCGAGCCCGAGTCGCCCGACGACGCAGTGTCGGAGAACCGGCCCACCACCTTGTCGACCGGCAGCCCGGTCGCCTCGGCCGCCATCTGCAGCAGCGCGGTGTGGGCCCCCTGGCCGACCTCGGCCGCTCCGTGGAACAGCTCGGCCCACGCCGGCTCGTCCGAGTCGCCGTCGCCGTGCAGGACGACCCGCGCCTCGCAGCGCTCGGGGAACCCGAACGAGAACCCGACGTTCTTGAACGAGCAGGCGAACCCCCGACCTCGGGCGACGTCGCCGGCGGTGGGGACGATGGTGGCGAACGGGCTGAACGACTCGGCCGGCCGCAGCGGCTCGTCGAACCCGGACTCCTCGGCGCAGCGGTCGATCACCTCGGGCAGGCTGACGCCGTCGGGCATCACGGTCTGGGTGATGCCGATGCTGCCGTCGCGCAGGGCGTTGCGGCGGCGGATCTCGACCGGGTCGAGGCCCAGCGCCTCGGCCAGCTTGTTCATCTGGCTCTCGGCGGCGAAGGCGGCCTGTGGTCCGCCGAAGCCACGGAACGCGCCGGCCGGCACCGCGTTGGTGTACACCGCGTGGCTGTCGATGTGGGCGTTGGGCACCTCGTAGGGCCCGGCCTGGCCGATGTGGCAGTTCCCGAGCACCTTGTTCGACGTGTAGTTGTAGGCCCCGGCGTCGAGCCAGGCCTCGCTCTCGACCGCCACGATCTTCCCGTCCCGGTCGGCGCCCCAGCGGGCCCGGATCCGGCCTCGGTGCCGCTTGTGGTGCCCGACGATCGACTCCTCCCGCGACCACTGGGTGGCGATCGGCCGGCGCTCGCCCCGCTCGGCCAGCCGCCAGGCGGCCAGGGCCAGGACGATCTGCAGCGACATGTCCTCGCGGCCGCCGAACGCGCCGCCGATCGCCGGGTAGACCACCCGCACCCGGTCGGGGGCCAGGTCCAACGCGTGGGCGATCTGCTCCTGGTCCTCGTGGGTCCACTGGCCGGCGACCTCGACGGTCACCCGGCCCACGTCGTCGATGTAGGCCACCCCGGCCTCGGGCTGGAGGAAGGCGTGCTCCTGGTACGGCAGTTCGTAGGTCGCCTCGACCACCACGGCCGCCGCCGCCCACCCGGCCTCCATGTCGCCCTTGCGGATCTTGTAGTTGTGGTAGGCGTTGGTGGTCATCCCGTTCTCGGGATGCAACAGCACGGCGTCGCCGGCCAGCGCGTCGTCGATGTCGGCGATCAGCGGCAACTGCTCCCAGTCGGCCTCGATCGCCGCCGCGCCGGCCTCGGCCGCCTCGGTGGTCTCGGCCACCACGATGGCCAGGTGGTCGGCCTCCCACCGGCTCACGTCGCACGGCACGTCGCTGCGGCCGGTGTGGTCGACGGCGATGAACACCGGCTGGTCGAACAGGGTCAGCCCGTACTCGTTGACCGGGACGTCGGCGCCGCCGAAGACGGCGATCACGCCCGGGACCGCCTCGGCCGCGGTCGTGTCGAGGTGCAGCAGCCGGGCGTGGGGCTGGTCGGTGAAGACGACCATGGCGGCCAGCGCGTCGGTCGGCTTCCGATCGGCGGGATACTCGGCCTCGCCGGTGACCTTGGCCCGGGCGTCGACCCGCGGCGCGGACGCGCCGATGCTCACGGCGTCGCTCGTCGTGCTGCTCACGGTGCCGCCGCCAGCTCGACGGCGGCCTCGATCGAGCGGTAGCCGGTGCAGCGACAGAGGTTCCCGGCCAGCGCGCTCACCACCTGGTCGTGGGCGGGCTGCGGCGTCTCCTCGAGGAGCTTGGCGCAGGCCATGATCAGACCCGGGGTGCAGAAGCCGCACTGCACGGCGCCCGTGTCGATGAAGGCCTGCTGGATGGGGTGGAGCCGATCGCCGTCGGCCAGTCCCTCGACGGTGACGATGTCGGCGCCCGAGGCCCGGGCCGCCGGGACCAGACAGCTCATGACCGACGCGCCGTCGAGGTCGACGGTGCAGGCCCCGCACTCGCCCTCGGCGCAGCCCTCCTTCACGCCGGTGAAGCCCAGCTCGCGGAGCCAGTCGAGCAGCGTGATGCCCGTCGCGCCCGGGGCGCTGGCGACCTCGCCGTTGACGGTGGCGGCGACTGCGTCGTCGGGGCCGACACCGACCGCGAGGTCGGGGCCGGTCGGGAAGCGGCCGTCGAAGCCGGCGCCCCACAGCAGCGGCGGCGACTCGGGCCATCGGGCCTCCTCCTCCCCGGCCGCCAGCGCGGTGAAGGCCCGGCGGGCCATGGTGGCGACCAGGTCGGCGCGGTAGGTGGCTGTCGCCCGCAGGTCGTCGATCGGGCTGGCGGTGCGGCGGGCGGCCTCGACCGCGTCGGCGATGGCAGTCTCGTCGATCGCCCGGCCCGCGAGCAGGTCGGCCAGGTCGGGCACCAGCACGACCATCGGTGCCACGCTGCCGAGGGCGAGGGCGGCGTCGGTGACGAGCCCGTCGACCAGGGTGACGGTGGCGGCCAGGTGCACGACCGAGATGGCCTGGGCCCGCCGAAGGCCGAGCTTGACGAAGATCGCCCTTTCGCCGTCGGCGGGGGTGGGCACGGTCAGGCCGGTGACCAGCTCGCCGGGCTCGAGGTCGATGGTGCGGAAACCGGTGATGAAGTCGACGAGGTCGACCCGCCGGGAGCCGGTCGACGACGTCACCTCGACGGTGGCGCCCAGCGCCAGCAGCGCCGAGATCGTGTCGTTGGCCGGGCTGGCGGTGACGACGTTGCCGACGACCGTGGCCCGGTTGCGAAGCTGGGGCGAGCCCACCTCGAGGCAGGCCTGGGCCAGCGGCAGGGCCCCGGCCCGGCAGGCCTCGGACGCCACCACCTGGTTGTGGGTCACGAGCGCACCGAGGTGGACGCCCTCGTCGTCGGCGGTGATCTCGTCGAGTCCCGGTATGCGCCCGAGGTCGACCAGCACGTCGACGCCGGCGTGCTCGCCGCGGTCGAGCTCGACGATCAGGTCGGTCCCGCCCGCGATGGGCCGGGCCCGCACCGACGGGTCGCCCAGGATCGCGAGCGCGTCGGCCAGCGAGCCGGGGGCCTCGTAGCGGGGGACCCTCGTGGGTGGCCGCTGGACCTCGTGCAGTCCGGTCATCGCTCGTCGCGCACGTACGGGATGCCGAGCGCAGCCGGGGCGCCGACCTTGCGCCGCAGGTCGCGGGTCCCCCAGATGACCAGCACCACGATCGTGAGCAGGTACGGCAGCATCGACAGGAACTCGGCCGGGATGTCGACCCCCTCGCCCTGGAGCCAGAAGTTGGCTCGGCGGGCGAAGCCGAAGAGGAACGCGCCGAGCAGCACCCGCAGCGGCTTCCACGATGCGAACACGACGAGGGCCAGGGCGATCCAGCCGATGCCGGCGGTGGTCCCGTCCTGGCTCCACGACGGAACCTGACCGAGCACCAGGTAGGCGCCGGCCATGCCGGCGAACAGGCCGCCGAGCATGACGTGGACGTAGCGGATGGCGGTGACGGCGACGCCCATCGTGTCGGCGGTGCCCGGCGACTCGCCCACCGCCCGCAGCGCCAGGCCGGCCTTGGTGCGGTTGAGGTACCAGGCGATGACGACGGCGAACACGATGGTGGCGTAGATCATCGGGTCCTGATCGAAGAGCATCGGCCCGAGCACCGGGATGTCGGCGAGGGCGCCCCACCGGATGGGCGTGAAGTCGGTCTCGAGGGGCAGGCCCTCGATCGACTTGCCGATGAACGTCGACAACCCGGTCCCGAAGATCACCAGCGCCAGGCCCGACACGATCTGGTTGGCGCGCAAGGTCACCGACAGGAAGGCGTGGATCGACGCGAACGCGGCGCCGGCGAGGCTGCCGGCGACCAGCGCCAACCAGAGGCTGTCGGAGCTGTCGCCCACCTGGAAGGCGGTGACCGCGCCGATGAGCATCATCCCCTCGACACCGAGGTTGAGCACCCCGGCCTTCTCGGACAGCAGCTCGCCGAGCGCGGCGAGGGCGATGGGCACGGCCGCGGCGACCGCCGCGGCCAGCGTGAGCACGAAGGCGGTGTCGTTCATGCCGCCACCGCCGTCTGGGTCCGGGCCACCGACAGGCGATAGCGCGAGAAGATCTCGCCGCCGATGGCGAACAGCAGGATCGCGCCCTGGAGCATCAGCGACACCTCGACCGGCACCCGCTCGCCGGGCAGGCCCTGGAGCGCGATCCCCGCGTTGCGCAGACCGCCCAGGAACGTGGCCACGAGGATCACCGCGAACGGGTTGTAGCGGGCCAAGGCGGCGACGACGATGCCGGTGAACCCGAGCCCGAGCTCGAGCCCGTTGGGGTCGAGGGCGTAGGCCCGACCCGCCACCTCGGTGGCACCGGCCAGGCCACCCAGCGCTCCGGAGATGAGCAGGGCGATGATCACGGTCCGGCGCACGGAGATGCCGGCGTACCGGGCCGACGCGTGCGACGAACCGACCACGTTCATGTCGAAGCCGAGCGACGTGAA